>CAMVHE010000115.1 GCA_947167215.1 uncultured Clostridia bacterium | reverse complement strand
GCCATTCTTTCCTCTATGCGACGGTGGCGCTGGTACTGATCATACTGTTCGGCATCATTACGGCGTATGTAAGCGTCCGAAGGCGCAAACAGGGCGGAAACCTCGTCGATACCCTGGTCATGTTCCCATACGTAATTCCAGGCGCGGTTGTAGGTATCTGCTATATTGTGGCATTTAACCGCAGGCCTTTTCTGCTGCATGGTACGGCGATTATCATCATTATGGCTTATGTGATGCGCAAGCTGCCGAATACGGTGCGCTCCTCGGTGGGCGTGCTGGAATCCATTGATCCCAGTCTGGAAGAGGCATCCATCAGTCTGGGCATTCCTGCGCTGAGGACTTTTTTCAAGATTACTTTCCCGCTGATGCTCGCCGGAGTGGCTGCCGGTGCGGTACTGAGCTGGATTGCCTGTATGAACGAGCTCAGTTCAACGCTGCTTCTGTATACTTCCCACACGGTTACAATGCCAATCGCAATTTACAATTACGTAAGCCGTAACAGTTATGGAATTGCGGCGGCGCTCGGCACCATCATGACCGCCTCCATCCTCCTGGTGCTGGGCATCGCTTCGAAGCTGACGAAACAATCCGGAGGAATTATTTAAAGGGGGAAACTGCCATGACCATTTACGACCTGCATTGCCACTCGACCTATTCGGATGGAAGAGCCACGGTGGAATACCTGATGGAAAAGGCAAAAGAAAAAGGATACAGGACAGGCATTGCAGACCATCTGTTCTGCTGCAACAATGATACGCTGGAAGATATATCCCGGTACCTGGATGGGGTGTGCGGACTTGGAATCCCTGTGGGCGGGGAGGCGAATATCGGGGAAGACTTTCCGATGCCGGACAGCATGCTGAAGCGGTTTGACTATCTGGTCGCATCCATTCATAAGCTGTTCCCGAAGGGGGAAGAGACGCTGGTATTCAACCGTTATTTTGCCATCCGCAGCGGATTCGACGAAGTATATGAAGGATATGACCGGTCCCGGGCAGAAGAATACCTGGAACTGGCATATCAGCAGATTGCTTCCCACTTTTCGCGCTTCCGTGCAGAAATTCTGGGGCACTGCGGTGTCATGCCGGTCTACGATGATATTCCGTACTGGTCGGATACCATCCGGGACTGGGAAAAGGCAGTGGTGGCACTGTGCAAGAAATACCATGTGGCAATGGAAATATCCGGCATGTTCCACCAGCCGTATGAACGCCTTCTGCGCCTGGCCAAATCAGAGGGCATCAAATTTTCCTTTGCATCGGACTGTCACAAACTGGAGCATGTGGGAAATCTCGCTTACTGCTATGAAATGATTGACGCGCTGAATCTTCAGGAGAGTGACCTGTTCATTCCGGAATATGCCGGGCGTTAACCCCAGCGGGCTGCTGACATAAGGTAGATGCGGTCCTGTGCCGGACCGCATCACCGTTTTATGTGTTTCTGCGAAGGAATATGAGTAGCAAGATGGAGAGGCAAAACAAAAAGAAAGAAAAGAATCTGTTCTATACGCTGATGCTGGGAATTATCAGTATATGCGTCATTTCCATGCTGGTAATGCTGGCATATATTCTCCTGCATTCGGAGACGGTTTATATCCGTACATTGAGCCGTGAGATGGAGCGCTTTGTCCTTCGATCACACAGCATACTGGATACCCGCATGGAGGAATACAAAGCAGCGCTGGAAGAATTGTCGGAAGATGAAGCGCTGAAGGACATGATTCGAACCCAGGGAGTGGTAGCAACACCAGAAATCTATAATGTCCTGTATGCTTACCGGACCCGGTGGGACAGGAATGCAACACTTCATCTTCTGCCTCCCGACAGGACATATGTGGTTTCCCTGGGTTATAACACCCATGATTACGTCATCGGCAACTATGCAGGCATTGACCAGATGCTTATAAACGAGGACGGGGGAACCGTGGTCCCCAAGCACTTCATCAATACGAACGGTGAAGATGTGGTGCTGGTCATTGCGAATTGTATCACCGAAGGCGATCAGCTGCTGGGATATGTGTATCTCGATCTTTCGGTGAACAGCATCAAACAGTGGTTCGAATCGGACAGGGAACTGAATCAGATCGGCCTGACGCCATATACTGGACAGATTCTGGCAACCTGGTATGATTATCTCATTTACCAGAATAGTCCGCTGCAATCGGTTTTTGCGGGAAACTACCTGCTTGACAGTCATTTTACAGAAGCTTTCAGGCAACGTGAACCCCTGAGCCGTCGTTATACGGAACAAGGAATTGACTACCTGGTCACCGGCTTCAGTGCAGAGGACGAGGACTACGTAACCATCGGTGTGGTGCGTCTTGATTACCTCCTGCAGGAAAACAGGAAGAATGTGAAGCCGGTCGTCTGCCTGTGTCTGTTCATTTCGGTGGTCGGCCTGATTATCGCATGGAAGATTCACAAAGAGATTCTTGTTCCGATCGGTATTATTCTGGATACACTGCAGGCCATCGACAGAGGGGACAGAAATGCCAGATGCCGCTTTCAGACCAACAATGAGGTGACGCAGATCGGAGTCCAGCTGAATCAGATGATAGCGGACGTCGACCAGGCGGTGCGGGATGATGCAGAGAAGCAGGAACTGCTGCGCAGGGCAGAAAACAATATGCTCAAGGCACAGATCAAGCCCCATTTCCTGAACAATGTCCTGGAATCCATATACTGGATGATCCGGATGGGAAAGACGGACCAGGCATGCACTGCACTGACAAGCCTTGGAAAAATCACCACGGCCCGGATGAATTTCAATACGGATTTCTTTGAAACGGTCAGTGAAAGCATGAAGATCACCCAATACTATATAACGCTTCAGCAGCTTTGCTATCCGGATAAGTTTGATGTCGTCATTGATATCCCGCCGGAGGATGAGTCCATGCGGATCCCCGTATTCATTCTGCAGCCGCTGGTGGAAAATGCTTTCGTCCACGGACTGCAGCCCAAGCGCGGGCATGGTGTGGTGCATCTTTCTTCCAGCCGGGACGATCAGTATTTTTATATCCGCGTCGAGGATGACGGAGTTGGCATGAAGCCGGAGGATGTCCGGCGGGTATTTGAGCCAAGCAGGGACGGCCGGGGCATTGCCCTTGAAAACATCTATCGGAGGCTTCAGCTGCATTACGGGAATGAAGGCAGAATGGATATCCGGTCGGAACCGGATCAGGGCACCATCGTCACAATTGGGATCCCTCTGAAAGGAGAGAGGCCATATGTTCTCATTGATCATAGTCGAAGACAGTACACTGATGCGCCAGGGAATCGCCTATAGCATTACGCACTCGCTTCCGTGGATCGACCTGGTAGGGGAAGCGGAGGATGCGATTCAGGGAAAAACCCTGATACTGGAGCAGAAACCGGACATTGTCCTTACGGATATCCGGCTTCCCGGAATGACGGGCCTGCAGATGGTCCGGGATGTCATGGAAGTATACCGGCCGCAGGTGATTATTGTCTCCGGGTACAGTGAGTTCGAATACTGTAAAGAGGCCTTGTCTCTGGGGGTGCTTGCCTATATTGTCAAACCGATTGATGAAACGGAACTGGAGGAGGCACTGAAGTATGCCGCTTCCAAACAGCTGGACGAACATGATATCGACAAAAAACTGCTTTTTACGGATTCTTCCAGGGAGGACGGTTCGAACCTGAGAGGCGGAACGAAATCCTATTATGTAAACCAGGTGATCCGTTATATCCATGCACACTATGCAGAGGACATCAGTGTAAGCGGAATCGCGAGGATGCTGAACCTCAATGAGGACTATCTTGGCCGGATCTTCAAGGAAAGCACCTCCTTTTCCATCAGTGAATACAGGAATAATTACCGGATTGCCCAGGCATCTCAGATGATGGCGAATCCGGAGCAGACAATCCACGAGGTTTCCAGGGCAGTCGGCATTGAGAACCAGCACTACTTCAGTCAGCTGTTCAAGCAGAAAATGGGAATAACTCCTTCTCAATACCGGGAATTCAAACTGGGGAAACTATACCGCCAGTAGGGTAAAAAGGCGGCATGTCAGGAGAGAACGCACAGTTTTGTCAGAAATCAGACAGCTGTTGTTCCTGCTGCGGAGGAAAATCCCCGTAATAAACAAAAGTCAATCAGCCTGAGTTCAGGTACTGATTGACTTTTTTCAGTTTTCCGCCAAATGCGGCAATGAAGCAAACCCGTCTCTTGAATGGAAGCGGTAATTCGTATCAGCCATTCTCTGCACGTTTTGTTCTGGCATATTCTTTCAAAGGTTTAGGAGCAGTACTGCAGCCAAAACCAGCAGGATTCCCTGCCACTGCTTTTTCGTATATCTCTGATGAAACACCAGGGCATCCACTGCCATGACGATCAGAATTGCTCCGGTGCTGTTGATCGGATATACGATGAAAGCCGGAAGCGCTGCCAGGGCAGGCAGCAGAAGAAAGGAAGAAAAGAAGTTGGGAATTCCTACCGCGATGCCTGCTGCCAGATCACGCAGCAGCAGCGGCCTACCGGTTTTATTTCCTTCCAGAAGAAGAAGGCAGAACGTCAGCAGCGCTGCAGTGCAGAAAAGATAGAGAAAGTAGAGCTCATCCTGACTGCGGATTCCCACTTCCTCAAAAACTTTGGCCATGGCACTGCTTCCGCCGCCGGCAAACATTGTCAGCAGCAGGATTCCGGTATAAACCCTGTCGGTCCGTTGGGCTTCCTCCGTCTTCTTCTCCTCCTGGCCGTTGAGCATCACCAGCGCAGCCAGAACCAGAAGCACACCTGCAATCTGCAGGGGGGAGGGTTTCTCGCTGAATACAAAGATGCTGACTGCCAGGGAAATGATCAGGCCCATTTTGGAAAAGACAGAAGTAAGGGTGGCACCATTCAGCCGTGTACTTGTCTGCATGGTCACCAGTCCGGCAACATAGAGGATGCCGCTGAAGATCCCGCACAGAATGGTAACCGGAGAACCGTTTAAGAGCAGGGAACGGTCCGGCAGACGGAACCATGAAATCACGATGCAGGTCAGATAATTTCCCAGAATGATCCCATAGCGGTTTCCTGTGGAATCCCGAAAAATCCTGAGTACAATAGCCAGTATGGCGCTGCTGCAGGTTGCAAGAATCAAATATTCCATCCGGATTTACTCCATGAAGACAAAGTCTTTTTTCTATGTATGATATATCGTACCGATCCGGTTTCCAGGATGAAGACGGACGCGGCCTTGCCAGAGGCTGGAAACCTTTATTCTGTAAAAGCCGGATCGCTTCTAACCGTATTTCAGCTGCTTCCGCTTTAGGGCGGTCAGAAATTACCGCTTGAGGGGATTTCCGCCCATTCGATTTCCGCCGTCTGAAGGCCTTCAGCAAATGCCTGAATCCGTGCTTTTCCAGGGCCTGTCCTGCGTATTACTGCGCTGGCTTTTCCATGCCAGGCAGGGAGCGTATGGCCAGAATAGGGGGTAGTCTCCATCAGGCTGCCGTTTTCGGTGGCGATGATTTCCGCATCTCCAAGGACAGAAAAGGAAATGGCCTTCGAACTGCGGATACATGGATGCCCCTGGGCATCCACGATTTCTGCACGCAGCAGGACTTCGCTTTCCGGGAGGATGGTTCTTTCAGGCAGGGAAGCAAAGGAAAGCGCCGCCGGTGCGGACGGGGTATGCAATGGATGCCGGCATACGCATTCATTGTTCACAAAACCAAGCGCTTCGATTTTCCCGGGCATCCAGGGGACAAAACCTGTCAGAAAACCATCCGGATGCGAGGAAGGAAGCGGGGGATGGAAAACACGGCCGGAGCAATGGATTTCCACCCGGTCGCAGTTGGTGGCAATCAGATATGGAATCACGCCCTGATGCAGATCCGGAAAATCCCATACATCTTCAAAAGGCGGGCTGGCCCAGTGGGCCTTGGTAAATTCATCCCCAAGGGCGTTATCCAGCAGGGAAAGGTGAACCATGGGCTCTTTTGTCCAGTGGCTTTTCAGAATATGTGCTGCGATACGGGGAGTGCCGTCCATGCGGAACAGGCTGCCGGTCCAGCCCCTGCTGGGCCATCCCATGGATTCTCCCAGATAATCATATCCTGCCCAGATAAAACTGCCCAGGGTATAGGGGAGTTCTTCCGTGAACAGGGCGGGAATGCGCTCGGTATAGTTCTGCATGGAGTCATAATGCCCCATAAAGAACGGATAGGCTTCCGTGCTCAGAATGGGTTTTCCCGGCAGGAGCCGGTGAATTGCTTCAAACCACTGTTCCTGATAATTGCATGCGATGATGTCCACCTGATCGGCAATCCTCCGGATGCACTCCAGCCGCTCGTTCATATCCTCGATTTCGCGGTCATCCACTTCATCCACCATCTTCTGGATGTCTTTTACCTTCCGGAAATCGATATTCTTTCCAGCACGCTTGAAATGAGGGTTCATGGCGTAGGTGACCGGGCGGCCGGGATCCAGCTGGCGGACGCGGGCGGCCAGCATTGCAAGGGTTTCCACCATGGAGGTCTGCCCCTGGTTTTCGACCTCGTTGCCGACGCCCCAGAGGATGACGCTGGGCCGGTTGCGGTCCCGCAGGACCATGGCATCCAGATCCTGCTTCCAGTCCCTGTCAAAGTAACGTCCGTACAGGCCGCTGTGCCATTTGTCAAAGCATTCCGAATAGACATAGAATCCCAGTTCATCACTGAGGTCGAGCATTTCCCGGCTGTGCAGATGATGGGCCAGACGCAGTGCATTGCATCCCATGCGCTTGAGGACGAGCAGCCGGTCCCTCCACATTTCTTTGGTGGCGGCGATTCCAAGGCACCCCATATCCTGATGCAGGCATACTCCGCGGAGCATGATACGGTGTCCGTTGACCAGCAGGCCGCTTTCCGTGAGCTGTATGGTGCGCAGGCCGACCGGCATTTCCAGGGCGTCTTCGTTCGGCAAACGGAGCACCAGACGGTACAGCCAGGGGGTTTCGGCGGTCCAGAGGAGGGGATTTTCCACCTGCAGGCGGATTTCCCCGCATCCGCAGCCGGAGGCGGAAATGCTGCCATCCGGAGCAGAAAGCACGGCTGCAGCAGATTCCGAAGTGCCGGTCCGGATGCACAGCTCTGCGAGATTGCCGTGCAGGGCAGTACTAACCTTCACGCTGCTTTCGTCCAGATGAATTTCATCCATTTCCATCCTGCAGACGGGACGGTAGATGCCGCAGCCGGAATACCAGCGGTCTGCAGGCTCCTGCGTATTATCGACGCGGACCAGAAGCGTGTTAGTGCCGGCGCGGACGGCATCGGTTACGTCCAGACGGAAGGAGGTGTAGCCATAGCGCTGGCTGCCGGCTTTCTTTCCATTGACCCACACGTCGGCACATTCCCATATGCCGCCAAAGTCCAGATAGAACCGGCGACCGGGATTTTTTTCTTTCAGGGTCCATTCATTTCGGTACCAGCCCACTTCCCCGCGGGGAAACCATCCCTGCGAAGCGCCAAGGGAGGCGTGAGGGTCGGCCGGACGGGAAGCGGTCCAGTCGTGGGGAAGGTGAACGGGCCGGAATGCGGAATCCGAAGGCAGTTCCTTTCCCAGGGCAAATTGCCATCCGTCCTTCCAAAGTACGATGCTGCGCTCCATGATGTCTTCTCCTTATTCGGTCTGCTCCACATCCAGATGGATATTCCTGCAATGCCGGAGGGAAATGGAAGCTTCCTTTCCCATGGTGCAATGATGGAAGGAAATGTCATGTGCTTCATAGCCGGGAACGTCAAAGCCCGAAAGGTCGATGCCGGGCATGGCATGCAGTTCCGGCTCCCAGTAGTTGCGGGCCCAGCCTGTCAGGTGCACCCGGCTGCAGGAAATGTCCGAAAACACGGGAGGAACGGGGGAGCCTTCGCCGTCATCGTTATACAGGACGGCGCAGCACAGGAAACGGGAAAGCACACAGTCCTGCACCGATACGTTTTTCACGTATCCGCCCCGCTTTTTTGTGCCTTTGATCTGTATGCCGTACAGGGAATGCTCGAGGTCGCAGTCCCAGATCTTCACGTTTTCGACACCGCCGCTCATTTCGCTTCCTATGGCGACACCCAGGCCATACTCGCTCCGGCAGTCGAAGACCCGGATGTTCCGGGTGGGACGGTTGATGACATTGCCTTCCGGATTCTTGCCGCTCTTAATGGCCACGGAATCGTCACCGGTATGGAACTCACAGGCAAACAGGGTGCAGTCCTCGCTGGAATCGGGGTCCCATCCGTCCCCGTTCCATACGTCTTTGGAGCGGAAGATGCAGTGATCGGTGACGATGCCGCGGCTGTAGAGCATGTGGACGTTCCAACTGGGGCCGTTCTGGAGCGTCAGCCCGGAGATCCGGACGTTTTCGCAGTTGCTCAGGTTGATGAGTCTGCCGCGGGCGCGGCCGGGAATGGTATGGTCATTTTCGCATTCCTTTATCTTGTCGCCCAGGGAGGCAAGGTAGTCCTTCAGCAGCTCCCGTTCGGTCTCGATGATGTTGAGGGCAAGCTGCTGCCCGCCGCCGCTGATGGTGCCTTTCCCGTAAATCCACACATCGCGGCAGCTGGGGCCGGCTGCATGGTCCATTTTACCCAGGTTCAGCAGGCTCTGATAGCATTCCTGCTCCACTCCTTCAAATCTGCTCGGGATTTTGGGCAGGTAATCCTCCGGATTCTCCGTCCCCTGCAGGACGGCCCCTTCCGCCAGGTGCAGCTTCATGCTGCTGTGCAGCGTCAGGGCCCCGGTCAGAAAAATGCCGGCGGGAAGATAGACTTCCTCCTCCGGACCGCAGCGGTCGATGGCAGACTGGAGGGCAGCGGTATTCTTGGTTTTTCCGTCGCCCACCGCCCCAAAGGCTTCCACGTTCAGCACGCGCGGGGATTTCTGCGTCAGGATTTCCGCTTCTCCGATCAGGGCATCCTCCATCCGTACACAGACCCTGTAGGCGGTTTCCGGGGAAAGCGATTCCAGTGTGAAGTGCGTGCGGCCGACAGCCCCGCAGGGCTCGCCGTTCAGGAGTATGGTGTACTGCGCGCCAGCCGGTGCATCTTCCGGCTGGTCCCACCACAGCGTAATCTCCGTATCCAGTGCAGAATAGAACAGATTCATCCTTTTCCCTCCCTTAAAATGCTTCTTTCAGCGGTACTTCTCCCCGCAGGCGCAGGCACAGCTCGTCATCGCTGAGCTGCACGGTCCGGTGCGTCTGCAGTACGACGGCCCTGTCTTCCGGCGGGGTCAGGTATTCCTTCTCCCAGTCGTAGAACATGGCACCGTCTCCGCGGATGCGGAGCCAGGAACGCATGCCTTCCAGCACCCGGCAGGTCAGTGCCACGCCGGCAAAACAGTCATTATCGTAAAAATGTGCAAACCGTCCCTGAACCTGCGCCATGGCATTCAGGGCTTTCCGGTGGGCGCCAAGGGCCCGGTCCGTCCAGAGGTAGGCCTGAAGGTCGCAGCCCTGAAGGACATGGATGCAGGCCTGGCCTGCGGCAAAGAGGCCTTCGCATCCGGTCCTGTGAAGGATGCCCTGGAGGATCATGGTATCACGCAGGCGGTCGGCGGCATCCCTGGGAAGCTCCTGCTGTATCCGGTAACAGGCATGCAGGTATTCCTGCCAGCGCTCCATGCCCTGCCTGCCGATGCAGGCAATGTGCTGCACCTGCTCCGGGTAGGAGGGCAGGGGGGCTGCCCACTGCAGCGACTGCAGCGGACCATCGGTTTTCCCCTGCATCAGTGCACGCACCAGGGCGCGCAGGGGGAAATGATAATACTGGTCCCCGGCACGGTCATCCGGATGGGGGCCATAGGGTACGGCGCTGTCCCCATAGGCGGTCAGCACAGGCGCTGCATCCCTGCTGCCGTAATAATCCGCCGCAAAGTCTTCTGCGGCCTTCCGGACATCACAGACGCCGTCCGTCCACATACGGCGCACGATTTCCAGCATGAAAAGATGGGGACGGAGGGAGCCGACATTGATGTTCCACAGCGCATCGGCGTGCCGCTGCAGAATGAGGCCCAGCTCCTCCGCAATCTTCTGCGGCGGATTCTGCAGCATGGTGATATGGTTGGCAGCCTGCAGATCGTAAAAGCTGACATGGTAATAGATTCCGTGCTTTCCGGGTTCCGCCTCCGCAGGGAGGGAATCCACCCTGGGGTTATGGTTGTTCTGCCGGCGGGAGACCATTTTTCCATAGCCGTTATCGCCCCACAGCCGGATAACTTCCCCGGGCACCTTCAGGTATCCATGCCGGTACAGCTCCATCATTTCCCCGTAGAGATTGGTGGAAAACAGCGCATCCGGGTCCTTTTCCCGGACCAGCTCCATCTGCCGCCGCATGACGGAAGAAATGAAAGCGCCGCGCTTCGGGGCCGTATCGCAGGAAGGATCATCCTCCCAGAACGCCTTGTCGCCCTGACCGCGGAAGCCGATGGCCCAGACCACCCGCTTTCCGGCATACAGAGCCACCGCTTCCCGCCAGAGCGATTCATATTCCTGCGGGTGCAGCGTATAGGAGGGCTGCAGATGGGGATAGACCCGGGCAAACATCCGTGCGCCCAGCAGCTCGGTATGATGCTGCGTGATCCAGAGCCCCATGTTCAGTGCCGCCTCGTTCAGTGCATGCCCGTCCCAGGCACGGTCGGTGCCGGGAATGACCATATTCCCGCCGCAGCGGAGAATGGCCTCGAACAGACGGTCCCACGCGGCGGCACGCTGGCTTTCTTCCGGATGCCAGCCGGTAAAAAGCACTTCATCGTTGACAAACCAG
>CAMVHE010000114.1 GCA_947167215.1 uncultured Clostridia bacterium | reverse complement strand
CTGGTTTCCGGAGTGGCGGAGGGCTGCGTGCAGGCCGGCTGTGCACTGATCGGCGGCGAAACGGCAGAGCATCCCGGAACGATGGCTCCGGACGATTATGACCTGGCCGGCTTTACCGTCGGCGTGGTGGACCGGGAGAAGATCCTGAAGCCCGAGAGCATGAAGGCCGGGGATGCGGTCATCGCGGTGGCCAGCAGCGGCATTCATTCCAACGGCTACTCCCTGGTACGGAAAGTCTTTGATGTGGAGCATGCGGACCTGACTGCGGAAGTGGAAGCACTGGGCATGCCTCTCGGGGATGCGCTTCTGGTTCCGACCCGCATCTATGTCAAGCCCATCCTCGCCCTGATCGACGCCATGCCGGTGCATGGGATCAGCCACATCACGGGCGGCGGTTTCTATGAAAACATTCCCAGATGCATTCCGGACGGTCTCGCCGCCCATGTCAGCAAAAGCGCCGTGAAGACGCCGGCTATTTTCCGGCTGATCATGGAACGCGGAAATATCCCGGAGCGGGATATGTTCAACACCTTTAACATGGGCGTGGGCATGAGCGTGGTGGTTCCTGCGGAGAAGGCGGAGGAAGCCTGCAGACTCCTGGCAGCACAGGGAGAAACGGCTTATGTGATCGGTGAGATCCGCGAGGGCGGAAGAAAACTGGTCATGGAGGTGTAAGATGGCAGAGCGCAAGGCAAGGGTCGCCGTGCTCGTTTCGGGCGGGGGGACCAATCTTCAGGCGATTCTCGACCGGCAGCAGGAAGGGATAATTCACAGCGGGGAAGTGGTCCTGGTCATTTCGAATGTCGCCGGGGCATATGCGCTGACGCGTGCGGAAAAGGCAGGCATCGCAACGCGAACCTTCACCCGGAAGGAACTGGGGTCCCGGCAGCACGTCGAGGAGAGGATCCTGCAGGAGCTCGACCAGCAGCAGATCGATCTGGTGGTACTGGCAGGCTTTATGCAGATCCTGAGCAGTGCATTTACCGGCAGATATGCGGGACGCATTCTGAACGTTCATCCATCCCTGATTCCCGCTTTCTGCGGAGAGGGATATTATGGGCTTCGCGTTCACGAAGCCGCCCTTGCCAGAGGGGTAAAGGTCACCGGCGCCACGGTGCATCTGGTCAATGAAATTCCGGACGGCGGCCCCATCCTTCTGCAGAAGGCGGTAAGCGTTCTGGAAGGGGATACTCCGGAGGTTCTGCAGCGTCGGGTAATGGAAGAGGCGGAATGGCAGATTCTTCCTGCCGCTGTGGAAATGTTGTCGGCACAGATTGTGAAAGAAGAGAAAGGAGAGCTGTAATATGGCAAATAAGGCATTACCGGTAGAATCATGGCTCAAGAACAATCGTTATCCCGGCCGTGGAATTATTATTGGCAGGACCGAGGATGGAAAACGTGCCTTTGTGGCTTACTTTATCATGGGCAGAAGTGAAAACAGCCGGAACCGGGTATTTACCGAGCTGAAGGATGAAGTGGTCACCGAGCCCTATGACGTGAGCCGTGTGGAAGATCCTTCCCTGATCATCTATACGGCGGTGAAGCAGCTGGAATCCTACCTGATTGTCACCAACGGCGACCAGACGGATACGATTGCTGAAGGACTCCTGGAGGGTCTCTCTTTCAGCAAATCCCTGAAGAAGCGCCGCTTTGAGCCGGATGCCCCGCATTTCACGCCGCGGATTTCCGGCCTGCTCAAGCTTTCCTACGGCAATTTCAGCTATCAGATCAGTATTCTGAAGAGCATGGATGAGGCCGGAGAGCATTGCGAAAGGTTTACCTTTGCATATCCGTCCATGTCAGGCCGGGGACATCTCATCCATACCTATATGGAGGATGGAAACCCGCTGCCTTCCTTTGAAGGAGAACCGCGCCAGGTCCAGATCTGCAATGACATCGATACCATGACCAGGAGCATCTGGGATGCACTGGACCATGACAACCGCATTTCCCTCTATACCCGCATGATTCCGCTGTTTGACGGCGACGATGAATCCCGGGTCATCAATCAGCGTACGGAGGAATTAAAATGAAATCTTTTGAACTGAAATATGGCTGCAACCCCACACAGAAGCCTGCCCGCATCTTCATGGCAGACGACCGCGACCTTCCGATCACGATTCTGAACGGACGCCCGGGCTACATCAATTTCCTGGATGCTTTCAACGGATATCAGCTGGTCCGTGAACTGAAGGAAGCCACCGGCATGACCGCCGCCACCAGCTTCAAGCATGTGAGCCCTACTTCTGCTGCAGTCGGCCTTCCGCTGACCGAGACCCTGAAGAAGGCAACCTTCTGTGAAAACGTGCCCGGCCTCGATGACAGCCCTCTGGCCTGTGCTTATGCGCGCGCAAGGGGCACGGACCGTCTGTGCTCCTTTGGAGACTGGGTTTCCCTGTCCGACGTCTGCGATGCTGCCACTGCGAACCTTGTGAAGCGGGAAGTATCCGACGGCATCATCGCGCCCGGCTATACGGAGGAAGCACTTGCCATCCTGCGCAGCAAGCGTGGCGGAAACTATAATATTGTTGCCATTGATGAAAACTATGTTCCCGAACCCATCGAGCGCAAGCAGGTCTATGGCATCACCTTTGAACAGGGCAGGAACGATACCAGAATTACGGAAGAATGCCTCCGGAACCTGGTGACGAAGAAAAAGGATCTTCCTGAATCCGCCCGCCGGGACCTCATCATTTCCCTGATCACCCTCAAATATACCCAGTCCAATTCCGTATGCTTTGCCTATGACGGACAGGCAATCGGCGTTGGCGCGGGACAGCAGAGCCGCATCCACTGCACCAGACTGGCAGGCGGAAAGGCGGATACCTGGTTCCTTCGTCAAGCGGAAAAGGTGCTGGAGCTTCCGTTCCTTCCCGAACTGGGACGTCCGGCCAGGGACAATGTCATTGACAGCTACATCAACCAGAATGAGGAAGATGTGACGGCAGATGGCGTCTGGCAGCGGTACTTTACGAAACAGCCGGAGCCCTTTACGAAGGAAGAACAGCGGAAATACCTGTCCGGCATTACCGGTGTTTCCCTGGGATCGGATGCGTTCTTCCCGTTCAGTGACAACATCGAGCGTGCGTTCCGCAGCGGCGTTTCCTATGTGGCAGAGCCCGGCGGGTCCATCCGCGATGATGAGGTCATTGCCTGCTGCGATGCCCATGACATGGTCATGGCCTTTACCGGCATGCGTCTCTTCCATCACTGAGGTGCGCAATGAAAATAATGGTAGTTGGCGGAGGCGGCAGGGAACATGCCATCATCCGCAAGATCCGGGAGAATCCCCGGGTTACCGAGATCTATGCACTGCCCGGCAACGGGGGAATTGCCCGGGATGCGGAATGCGTGAACATTGCCGCGACGGATATTGATGCCATTGTACGTTTTGCCGTGGAGAACCGGATCGATTACGCCGTGGTGGCGCCGGATGACCCGCTGGTCCTCGGCTGTGTGGATGCACTGGGCGAGGCGGGCATTCCCAGCTTCGGCCCGAGAAAGAATGCCGCAATCCTGGAAGGAAGCAAGGTATTTGCCAAGGATCTCATGAAGCGATACGGCATCCCCACGGCAGCCTATGAGACCTTTGACAGCCTGGACAGGGCCCTCGAGTATGTAAAGAAAGCAGCGCTGCCGATCGTTGTCAAGGCAGACGGACTGGCCCTCGGGAAGGGTGTCGTAATCTGCGAAACCCGGGAGGAAGCGGAAGAGGCGCTGGTCTCCATGATGCGGGACGGACGCTTCGGCCACAGCGGAGACAGGGTGGTCATTGAAGAATTCCTGACCGGTCCGGAAGTTTCCGTACTGGCGTTTACGGATGGAAAAACGGTGGTGCCCATGGTTTCCTCCATGGACCACAAGCGGGCACACGATCACGACGAAGGCCTCAATACCGGGGGCATGGGCACGGTGGCGCCGAATCCCTATTACACCAGGGAAGTGGAAGCCCAGTGCATGCAGGAAATCTTCCTGCCGACCATCCGTGCCATGCAGCAGGAAGGGCGTCCCTTTACTGGATGTCTTTACTTTGGCCTGATGATCACCCCGAAGGGCCCCAGAGTCATTGAATACAACTGCCGCTTCGGGGATCCCGAGACCCAGGTGGTGCTGCCGCTGCTGACGTCCGATCTGCTGGACATCATGATGGCGACCACGAACGGCACCCTTTCGGAAGTCCCCGTGACCTTTGCGGACCGGCATGCCTGCTGTGTCATCATGGCCTCGGAAGGATATCCCCAGCACTATGAAAAGGGATTTGCCATCTCCATTCCGGAGGACATTGCCGATGATGTTTATGTGGCGGGAGCAGCCCTTCGGGACGGCACGCTGGTGACCAGCGGAGGCCGGGTACTTGGCGTTACCGCAGTGGGCGATTCCCTGCAGGAAGCCATACGGGACGCTTACAGAAAAGTAGAGAAAATACATTTTGATCATGCATTCTGGCGCCATGATATCGGACAGCGGGCGCTGAAAGCAGGGGAGTAAGGGATTATGGTCTATCGCGTGTATGTTGAAAAGAAACCGGAACTTGCACTGGAAGCGGCTTCCCTGCTTTCCGATGCCCGGAATCTGTTAGGGCTGACCGGAGTGACCGGCGTCCGTCTTCTCAACCGTTATGACGCGGAAGAGATTACCGAGGAAGGCTTTCAGGATGCCATCCGCAAGGTTTTTTCGGAGCCGCAGCTGGACCTGGTTTCAGCGTCCCTGGAGACCGCTCCGGGCGATACGGTCTTTGCCGTGGAATACCTGCCCGGACAGTTTGACCAGCGGGCCGACTCTGCGGCGCAGTGCATTCAGATCCTGCACCAGGGAGAACGGCCGCTGGTCCGTTCTGCCCGGATCTATGTGCTGAGCGGAAGCATTTCCGACGAGGAGCTTTCCGCCTTCAAGCAGTATGTCATCAACCCGGTGGAGGCCAGGGAAGCTTCCCTGGAGAAGCCGGAAACCCTCCGCGTGAAGTTTGACATTCCCACCAGCGTGCGGACGCTGGACGGTTTTACCGCCCTGAGCACGGAAAAGCTTCCGCAGTTTGTCAGGGAATACGGCCTTGCCATGGATGCGGATGATGTTGCCTTCTGTCAGGCGTATTTCAAGAGTGAACACCGGGATCCGACGCTGACAGAGCTCCGGATGATTGATACCTACTGGAGCGACCATTGCCGGCATACCACCTTCCTGACAGAGATCGATGCCGCCTATTTTACGGATCCGCTTCTGCAGGAGGCCTTTGAGGAGTATCAGGCGCTGCGGGAAGTACTGGGCGATACCAAGCCCATGTGCCTCATGGACCTGGCGACCATCGCGGTAAAAGCCCTCAAGGTAGAGGGCAGGCTTCCAAGACTGGATGAATCGGATGAGATCAACGCGTGCACGGTCAAGGTGGATGTGACCGTAGACGGGGAGAAGCAGCCGTGGCTGCTCCTCTTCAAGAATGAAACGCATAACCACCCCACGGAAATCGAGCCCTTCGGCGGTGCGGCCACATGTATCGGCGGCGCCATCCGGGATCCGCTGTCCGGCCGTGCGTACGTGTACGGCGCCATGCGCGTCACCGGTGCCGGCGATCCGACGGTGCCTGTCAGCGAAACCCTTCCCGGAAAGCTGCCTCAGCGCAAGCTGGTGACGACAGCTGCAGCCGGCTATTCTTCCTATGGCAACCAGATCGGTCTTGCCACCGGCATTGTGGATGAGATCTATCATCCCGGCTATGTAGCCAAGCGGATGGAGATCGGAGCGGTGATTGCTGCTGCGCCTGCAGAAAATGTCCGCAGGGAAACGCCGGTTCACGGCGACGTGGTGATCCTGCTGGGCGGTGCCACCGGACGGGACGGCATCGGCGGTGCCACGGGCTCTTCCAAGGCCCACAATGCACACTCCGTGGAAACCTGCGGGGCGGAAGTCCAGAAAGGAAATGCACCGGAGGAGCGCAAGCTTCAGCGGCTGTTCCGCAATCCTGCGGCAACAAAGCTGATCAAGCGCTGCAACGACTTTGGTGCCGGCGGCGTGTCCGTGGCCATCGGTGAACTGGCAGACGGACTGGTCATTGATCTGAATGCGGTCCCGCGCAAGTATGAGGGTCTCGACGGCACCGAGCTGGCAATCAGCGAATCCCAGGAACGCATGGCAGTGGTCGTCGCTCCGAAGGACGTGGATGCCTTCCTTGCCCTGGCTGCGGCGGAAAACCTGTCTGCAACGCCGGTAGCTACCGTTTCCGCCAATCCCCGCCTGGTGATGCAGTGGAACGGACAGACGATTGTGGACATCAGCCGGGAATTCCTGAATTCCAACGGTGCCCGGAAACACATTACCATTACGCCCGAAGCACCGCGCTCCTTTGAGAAGAAGACGGAGGGAACCTTTGCGGAACGCTATGCGGATCTGTCCCGGGACCTCAATGTCTGCTCCAAGCGCGGACTTTCGGAACGCTTTGACTCGACGATCGGTGCGGGCACGGTACTCATGCCCTTCGGCGGATACAACCAGCTGACGCCCATCCAGGCGATGGTTCAGAAGGTATCGGTGGAGAAGGGACATACCGACGATGTTTCGCTGATGGCCTATGGATTCAACCCGATGATCAGCGAAAACAGCCCCTACCATGGCGCTTACCTGGCCGTTGTGGAATCGGTCTCGAAGCTGATTGCCACGGGGGCAGACTTTAAAGATGTCTATCTGACCTTCCAGGAATACTTTGAGAAGCCCGGAACGGATGGAAAACGCTGGGGGCAGCCCCTGGCGGCCCTTCTGGGAGCCCTGAAAGCGCAGCTGGCCCTTGGAATCGCTGCCATCGGCGGCAAGGATTCCATGAGCGGTTCCTTTGAAGATCTGGATGTTCCGCCCACGCTGGTGAGCTTTGCCGTGACCATGGGAAAAACCGGGGAAGTCTGTTCTCCGGAATTCAAGGCAGCCGGTCATCCGGTGGTGCTCCTTGCGCCGGAGGTGGATGAGAACGGACTGCCGAAGGCGGATTCGCTGATTGCACTCTATCATCAGGTACATTCCCTGATGCAGGAAGGCATCGTTGCGGCGGCCTATACCCCCGGCATGGGAGGCATCGCGGAGGCGGTCATGAAGATGGCCTTCGGCAACAGCATCGGTTTTGCATTTGACGGAAACCTTTCTCTCGACACCCTCTTTGATTACTCCTATGGCAGTTTCCTGCTGGAGCTCACTGAAGACCGGGAAATCGGTGTGCGCGTCGGCGCAACGACGGAGAAGCCGTGCCTGACGTTCGGAGGAGAGGAAATCTCCCTGGATGCACTGCTTTCTTCCTATGAAGGAAAACTGGAAGGCGTATATGCCTGCAATATTCCGGATGCGGAAGGGGAGATGCCTACCTTCTCCTACACTTCCGAAAGCTGGCCGAAACCCGCTGTTCAGGTGGCAAGGCCACGTGTCCTGATTCCCGCCTTCCCCGGCACCAACTGTGAATACGACAGTGCCAAGGCCGTGGAGGACGCCGGCGGAGAAGCACAGATTTTTGTCGTGTGCAATCGTACGGCGGCAGAGATCAGCCGCTCCGTGGACGAATTTGCCCGGGCGCTCCGGGAGGCCCAGATGGTCTTTCTTCCCGGCGGCTTCTCCGGCGGAGACGAGCCGGACGGCAGCGGCAAGTTCATTACCGCCTTCTTCAGGAATGCTGCGGTACGCGACGGCGTGGCAGACCTCCTGGATGTGCGCGGAGGCCTCATGTGCGGTATCTGCAACGGATTCCAGGCCCTGATCAAGCTCGGGCTGGTACCCTATGGCCGCATTACGGACGGCGACGCAGATGCCCCGACGCTGACCTTCAATACGATTTCACGGCATCAGTCGAGAATCGTAAGGACCAGAATTGCGTCCAACAAGTCTCCCTGGCTGCGGCATACCCAGGTGGGCGAGATTTATTCGGTCCCGATCTCCCACGGTGAAGGACGCTTCTACTGCAGTCCCGAACTGATCCGGCAGCTGGCGGAGAATGGACAGATCGCGACGCAGTATGTGGACTTTAACGGTCTTGCAACCGGTGATATTCATTTCAACCCCAATGGATCCATGGCAGCGGTGGAAGGAATTACATCTCCGGACGGCCGCGTATTCGGCAAAATGGGCCACAGCGAACGGATAGGAGCGGGACTGTATCGCAACGTTCCCGGCAACTATGACATCGGCATGTTCCGTTCCGCAGTGGAATACTTCCGGGGATAAGGAGAAGAACAAATGGCATATTTGACAGATATCGAAATTGCACAGCAGTGTGAGATGAAACCCATCGGGGAGATCGCCAGGGCGGCGCACATTGACGAAGCCTTCGTGGAGCCCTATGGGCACTATAAGGCAAAAATAGATCCGGCGCTGCTGAAGCAGAGCACCCGGCCTGACGGAAAGCTGGTACTGGTAACGGCGATTACGCCGACTCCCGCCGGAGAAGGAAAGACGACCACCACGATAGGCCTGGCAGACGGACTTCGCAGGATCGGCAAGGATGTTACGGTTGCCCTGCGGGAGCCTTCCCTCGGTCCGGTATTCGGCATCAAGGGTGGAGCGGCCGGCGGCGGCTATGCCCAGGTGGTGCCCATGGAGGACATCAACCTCCATTTCACCGGCGACTTCCATGCCATCGGCGCAGCCAACAACCTTCTGGCTGCGCTGCTGGATAACCACATCCAGCAGGGAAATGCGCTGAATATCGATCCGAGGAAAATCACCTGGAAGCGCTGCGTGGACATGAATGACCGTCAGCTTCGCTTTATCGTGGATGGACTGGGCGGAAAGATCAACGGCACTCCCCGGGAAGACGGCTTTGACATTACCGTTGCCAGCGAGATCATGGCGGTATTCTGCCTGGCCAGCTCGATCACGGACCTCAAGGAGCGCCTGTCCCGCATCATCGTGGGATATACCTATGACGACAAGCCGGTGACGGCCGGAGACCTCAAGGCGGTCGGCGCCATGACGGCACTGCTCAAGGATGCGCTGAAGCCCAATCTGGTCCAGACGCTGGAAGGGACCCCGGCATTTGTGCACGGAGGACCATTTGCCAACATTGCCCATGGCTGCAATTCCGTGATGGCCACCCGCATGGCGCTCAAGATGGGCGATTATACGGTAACGGAAGCCGGATTCGGAGCGGACCTCGGCGCGGAAAAATTCCTGGATATCAAATGCAGGATGGCAGGACTGACCCCGGATGCCGTGGTCATTGTGGCGACCGTGCGGGCACTGAAGATGCACGGCGGGCTCGACAAGAAACAGCTCGGGGTGGAAGATCTGGATGCGCTGACGCGCGGAATCCCGAACCTCCTGCGGCACGTGCGCAATATCCGCGAGGTGTATCATCTGCCTTCCGTTGTGGCCGTGAACCGGTTCCCGACGGATACCGATGCGGAAATTGACTGCATCATTGAGAAGTGCAGAGCGCTTGGCGTCAATACCATTCTTTCCACGGTATGGGCGGAAGGCGGCAAAGGCGGAGAAGAACTGGCCAGGGAAGTGGTCCGGCTCTGTGAAGGAGAGAAGGAAGCTTTCACCTTCAGCTATGACCTTAATCTTTCCATTGAAGAGAAAATCGAAGCCATCGTCAAACGCATCTACGGCGGAAAGGGAATCGCACTGACGCCCGCTGCCAGGAAGCAGATTGCACAGCTGACGAATCTCGGGTTTGAAAAGCTCCCGATCTGTGTTGCAAAGACCCAGTACAGCTTCTCGGATGATCCGTCGCTTCTCGGAGCCCCCGAAGACTTCACCGTGACCATCCGCAATGTCAAGGTTTCAGCAGGTGCCGGCTTCATTGTCGTGCTGACCGGTGACATCATGACCATGCCGGGACTTCCCAGGGTTCCCGCTGCGGAAAAGATCGACGTGGATGAAAACGGAAAGATCACCGGACTGTTTTAAAATGAAAAACGCGAAGACCATTTGCTGTCTTCGCGTTTTTTTGTTACCTTGGAACCGAAAGGCGTGGGTCGATGAGGCTTGCGGCATCGCTGTCCAGATAGATCCGCCAGTCCGGATGGGTTCGAAGCATGGTTGCAGGGACATCGGAGGTTATTTCCGGGGCAAAGAGCATATTGCGGACGGTCTGTGTCATGGAAGAGCCGGTCATGGGACAGAGGACATGCCGGCAGAGGGTGAAGATGTGCATGGTCAGGTAGTTATGCTGGGGCAGCAGGGAAGCGTCTATGACGCTTTCATTTTCACGCAGTGCGGAAAGATCAGGGCCCCTGCTTCCAATACAGGCAGTGGTCGTCAGATCATGCGGTATCCCCTCGGGCGTCAGTTCTCCAAGGGGGCTGATCTCCACCAGAGCCACATCCATGGGGGATGCGGCAACGAGCCGCTCCAGACTGTCTGTACCGGAAGGACCGTCTGCATAACTGTCGATGAGCGTCACTTCTTCCGGGGTAACGATATCGGTCAGATGCTCGTGAAGAAAGAGGCGGGAATCCAGCGGTGTGGAAGGGGAATAGCCCGGAGCGTAGAAGACCGATACATTATTCCAGGGAATATCTTCTTTGGTCAGATGGGAGAGCAGACCGGAAAGGGAAGAAGCTCCGCAGATCAGCAGCCGCGCATGCTGATTCAGGGACACGGCCTGCGAAAGAAGCTGGCCTGCCTCGCTGGCGGCGGTGAGTTGGGCTGCATATTCATCGGATCGGATATTGATTTTCATGGTGTATGCCTTTCTTTTTGACAAATGCTTTGACCGGATGACAGAAATATAGCTATTCTTACCATCGATGAAGAGGACAATCTGCTCTTTGTAAAAGGTATAGCACAATGGACGATCTTTTGTCAAACCTGGGAGGGTGCGTAGGATACGGTTTTACGGGAGAACGGGGAAGCGCCGGATGCCTGCAGGGGATTCCGAAGGAGTGCTATTCTTCTTCTTCTGCGGCTTTGCTGAACTGTGTCTCATACAGTTCCTGATAGGTACCGCCTGCATGGACCAGGTCCTTGTGCTGTCCCCGTTCCACGATCCTGCCGTCCCGGACGACCAGTATCTCATCTGCGGCCAGAATGGTGGACAGGCGGTGTGCGATAAGGATGGAAGTCCGCTCTTCGATCAG
>CAMVHE010000113.1 GCA_947167215.1 uncultured Clostridia bacterium | reverse complement strand
CAGGGTAGATACCTGCTCTACATAACTTATATCCTACTACTTATCTACTATTTACCTGGTCCCCATGGTGCACGGTTTTCAAGCTGCAGGTGATCATGATGAACCTCTTCTCCCGTATCGGAATCAGCAGATGGCGAATCGTCTGACGGATTTTTGCGTATCCTTTTTTCCCAAGAGATGCCTTTTCCGTCTGTCATGTATTTCCAGCTGCTCCGTCCATTCAGATCAGCAGGAGCAAACCGAGATACATGACAGCTCCTGCCCAGTTGCCTGCACCGCCTATCCTCAGCGGGAACAGCACGGCAGCAATCAGCAGGATATTGAAAATGCATGCCCAGGGAGGCAGTGCGGTGGCGCCCGTGATTACCATCACGAACAGTGTAACGCTGAAAGCCAGCATCCCCAGGTAGCAGATGATCATGGTAACGGAGGTCTTCCTGAAAAAGTCCGAGATGATCTCCCGTGCCTCTCCGGTCATGCCCATTCGAATATAGAACCACTCCGCGGCACCGCAGAAGACGTGGTGCGCTGTACCAGGGATGAAGAAAAGGACGGTGGAAATCAGCATGATCCGGGAAGCGTTTTCCGAAAACGGCCGCATCCACCGGGCCAGCGCATAATATCCGCAGCAGCACATGCATAACGCCATGCAGCCCAGCAGCATAGAGAGCATAGGGTTTCTTTCCGGCATCCGGCGGAACGCCTGCTGCATCTTCCCGTTGTCATTCATCAGGCGGAAGGAAAATTTCTGCCCGCCCGCGTAAATCAGCAGGCAGTCACACCATCCGCAGAGCAGGTGCCCCAGCACCGCAATCAGAAAAGCTGCCTTCACAGCACTCATCTTCGTTTTTCCCTCTTCTTATTTCTTCCCGACCAGCAGCGCAGACCCGCTCAGTGTCATCCATACCGCTTCGAAACGGGTCATGAAGCGTCCGTCCGTGGTATCGATCAGCTCCGCCTCCTGATAGCCCATTTCCTTCAGTTTCCTCACAAATGCCTGCATATCCCCATATTTGGCCCGGGAAAAAATGTCGTGCAGTACAAACGTGCCGCCCTTTTTCAGCGTGCGCAGGGTTTCCAGCAGGTACTGCTGCCGGTTCCCGGGAATGTTGTGATAGACATAGTTGCTGACCACGGCATCAAAGGTTTCCTCCGGAAAATCGAGATGCGTGGCGTCTCCCTGCCGGAAGGAAATTCCTGAAACCCCTTCGGCCCTGGCATTCTCCGCACAGAGGCTCCTGCTGAAGGAAGCGTATTCCTTTCCCCAGCGGTCAATGCCGATGACCTCTGCCCCGGGGTTCCGCTTTGCGACCGCAATGGCCAGCGCTCCGCTGCCGCAGCCCACGTCCAGGCATTTCCCGCCCTCCGGCAGTTTTACCATTGCGGCCGTTCCCTCAATGATCTGCTGTGCCATCCGGCGCCTTCCCCGGTAATCAAAGGCCCGGTGCAAGAGAAAAGCCCACAGGGTAACGCCGCAGAAGGCCATCGCCAGCACGGCAAGGCAGCCCGTCAGCACCGTCCCCGGCAGGCTGTCCGTCAGCAGCCCGGCGGCCAGGGCAGCAGCCCCGCAGCCCACCGCTGCAGCCAGAAAGGAATAGATCATCCCCTTCGGCATCCAGTTCTTGTAATCCGGTCTCATCGCAGTCTCCTTCCTTCTCTGTCCTGCCGTCCGGCAGTTTCTGTTTCTTGCCGTTCAGGACGCCATGTCCCTTCCCCCAAATGCTGCTTCCCCGCCTGCTGCTGCAAGCGGCGGTGTTTTCCTGTTTCAACGCGTCTCTTTCTTTCTTGCCAGCAGGACCGTCCGCGCCTTCTCCTCGGTATCCTCCTCCTCTGCATAGCCGTCATAGGGCGCTTCCGGATCGGTGTAGCGCCGGGTGAAAGGCCTGCAGATTTCCGTCCGGTGGCGGAAGACAAAGTCCAGGTCGTCTGACCAGCCCGTATGCCCGGTGATGACGGAAATGGGCTTTTTCCTTGCCCGGATGTTTTCTTCGAGTTTTTCAAGGCTTCTCACTGCCAAGCGGTTATCCTCCGCCAGCGTGCTGATGAAGCTGTATCCGCCGTCTGCGCCAAACCAGATCGTATCGCCGGTAAACAGGTACCGGTCATCGATCAGGTATACCATGTGCCCCCAGGTATGCCCGGGCACCAGGATGCACTCTATCCGGATATCCCCGATCTGCAGGATCTGCCCGTCCCGCAGGGTTACCCGCGGATTTTCTGTCTTTACCATCGGCAGGCGGTAAAGTCCGTGGAAGACCTTCCGCCGTCTCTCTCCGGTCAGGTAGCGGTTCTCGATCTCGCCGATGTATACGGTTGCGTTCCGGAACAGCTGCCCGCTGTCCGTTTCGAGCGCCCCTACATGGTCGGTATCCTGGTGCGTGACCAGGATGTGCCGGATGGAAGCCGGGTCTATATCCAGCCACCCCATTTTCTCCCGCAGGCGCCCGTAATTGTATCCCGCATCGATCATGATGGTGACGCCGTTCTTTGTATAGAAGAAAATGTTGGCCACCCATTCCCGGACGCAGGAAACATGTTCGTCGATTTTTCCGGTATTCATGGGCTTGAAGATGGCCCTGCCCCGGAACAGCATGCTCATGGACCTTTTCTGGTTTTCCGAATCTTTTCTTGACATGATGTTTTCCCCCCCTATTTGACGCATCGGAAGCAGCCGATGCCCTCCACATGTTCCACCTGCACCGATGCATAGAGGCCGGACAGGCGCTGCTGCAGGGATTCAAGCGTTTCAAAGGGCGGCGTAAAGAAGCCTCCCGGAACATATACATGCCGGATGAACCAGTCCGTCCGCCTGCAGGCACCCCGGATATAGAAGCATCCGCAGAAAGTTCCGCCCTTCTTCAGCACCCGGAAGGTTTCGCGCCAGGCCGCTTCCTTGTCCGGAAAGGCGTGGAAGCCATTCAGGGAAAGCACGATATCAAAGCTCTCCTCCGCAAACGGCAGCCTGCCGACATCCCCCTGCAGGAAACGGACGTTGCGGATGTTCATCTGCTCTGCCCGTTTCTTTGCGGCATTCATCATGTCGGCGGAATAATCCAGGCAGGTAATGTCCGCATTCCGGAGCTCCCGGTACACCGGCAGGCTCAGCACGCCGGTTCCCACCGGCACCTCCAGCAGTTTTCCGCTGAAATCCTCCGGTATGCCCGCCAGGGCCTTCTCCAGATAGGCAGCGTTCTTCTCCCGGTCCATGTTCCAGACCAGGCGGCAGATGGCTTTTCCGGGGATCGTAGAATAGGTCATCATCCCGTCATAGAAACCGGCGCTGCCTCCCGTAATGCGGTACGCGCCGGCAATCTGTTCACTGCGTGTCATTCCTTTTCTCCTCTCCTGCTTCGTTTTCTGCCTGCCCCCCGTCCGGGGCTTTTCCCGCCCCGCTGCAGGTTTCCGGCGGTCCGGAACCGGCAGCCCTGCCGGCACCGATGCCATGCGCTGCAGCCTGCTACCTGCCTAACCAGCAGGCCGCCGCAGCCAGCACGGCCGCCGCAAAGGGAAACAGTGCCAGACGGATCAGCTGTTTCTTCGTGTTGAAGCTGCGGTCATGCCAGCTTCTGCAGTCCTCCGTTTCCGGATAGAAGGAAACAAAGTACTGCCGGGTAATGACAAGGTACTGGTCCTGCACCAGGATATCAAACACCTTGTAGCCGTACAGAAACAGCATGTAGCGTCCGAAGAGCTGCCAGAAACCGGCGCCGCTGCGCAGGCCGTCCGCCCCCACATACAGGATCATGCCCACATAGACCGCTGCCATGAGAAAGGTAAGGCCATACCCGATCATCCGCTTTCCCGGCGGCGGGTCCCGGATGGTCCCTGGCGGCATCCCGTATATCCTGCGGCAGGAAGGCGGTCAGCAGACGTGCCCTGGCGAAATACGGAATAACCCGGAGAAATCCATACGATATCAGGCACAGCAGTGCCGTTGCAATCAGGGTAGACACCATCCTGCTTTTCCTCCTCAGCGACTTTTTCCTGCCGTTCCCTGCTCCGGAAAAAGCATGATCCGTTCGAACTTGTAGTTAGTCATCTCTAATTGATTTTCAAAAATGAATCCTCCCCGGATCAGGAGGATGAGGTACAAGTTGTTAGTTTTCTCAAACACACTATATTATAGTCTGATTTTTTGGAAATGCAAGCGGAAAATGAAAACCCGCTGCAGAGGTTTCCCTGCAGCAGTATCTTTACAGAAACAGCGGCCGCCGGGAATAAAGGAAACGGGAGAAATTCGATTCTGTCGAATTTCTCCCGTCTTTGCAGGTCAGCTGTCTGCCATACGTTCCCCGGGAAACCGCAGAACCTGCGGCCCGCCAGACTTCTTTTACGCAGCGGAGGAACAGCCGCGTCATTTACAGCAGACAGGTTTTCCATCGCTCCTTAATGCAACGGAACGTAGCCTGCTTGCTTTACGCATGCCTGCCCTTCCTCTGACACCAGCCAATCCGCGAAGCGTTCCGCAACGACATTTCCCTCTGCATAAACCGCATAATAGTATACCGTAAAGGGATAGGCGCCGGACTGCAGGTTTTCTGCCGTTGGCGCCACGCCGTCCACCGCCAGCACTTTCAGACTCCCGCTCTTGTACAGGCTGTCCACATAGTACAGGTAGGAATAGCCGATGGCATTGGCGCTGTTGTCAAAATTTCCGACCTGCGCAATCAGGTCTGCCATGCCGTTGGAGATGTAATTGCTCTCCGCCGCCTGAAGCTGGAAACCATCCATCACCAGCTCTTCCATGGCGGTCTGGCTTCCGGAGCCATGGGGCCGCTGGTAAGCTGCAATCAGGCTCTCCGCGGGGCCTCCCACCTCTTCCCATCTCGCGATGGCCCCCGTATAGATGTCCCGGATCTGCTTCACCGTCAGGCTGTCCACGGGGTTTTTGCTGTTGACCAGGAACACGAAGGCATCGTAGCACACGGGAACCATCCGGAGCTTCACTCCCGCTTCTTCCGCCGCCCGGCGCTCGTCCGCGTTCGGACCGGTTCCGAGGACCAGATCCACCGGATGGGTATCCTCCATCATCACCCCGCGGGAAGCAATGGTGACCATGGGGTTGGCTTTCCCATGGAAAAGGCGGTCATAGGCATAAGGCGTGGTCGAAAAGCTGACAAAACCGTTCAGGTCTTCCTCCGGCAGATCCAGCCACTGCCTGGCCAGCTCCATGGCAAGGGGGACGCAGACGGTAGAGCCGTCAATGGAAGGATAATCCCCCCAGCTGCCGAGGAAGAGCCCCTCGCTTCCCTCCAGCGGCTCCGCTTCCCCCAGCTGGAAATCCGAAGGCTCCTGAACAAAGCGCTGCCAGTCCGCCGTCCGTGCAATGGACTGGTTGATCTGGGTCCAGGACCCGTTTTCCGCTGTGCCGAATACGGGCAGCAGTGCCATGCAAAGCAGCATAACTCCGATAATAATCCTGTTTTTCATAAATCCTCCTGATTTCCGTCCTTGTCAGTAATACAGCGGCGTGATGTCCTCGCCGGAAGGCTCCGGCTCCACCGGGACCAGCCTGTCCCGCTCCACCCATGCCGTCCGGGCAGTGGTGCGGATTTTCACCCATTCCCCGCTGGTCTCCAGTATTTCAGCCTGTTCTCCCGTATAGGTCCATCCCGCTTCCCGGCCTCCCGGTGCATCCAGCAGCCGGACAGGACGGCCGGGCGCCTCCGCCCTGAGCAGAGCAAAGGTCCGGTTTTCCCCGCCATCCTGCCGGTACAGGGATACCTGGCTGACCGGAAGGGAAGCCTCTATATCCTCTTCCATGCCGTCCTCGGCCTGCCTGCCGAAGATAACGGTCAGGGAATCCTCCTCCAGCCTTGCAAACTGAAAATCCTCCATCCCCTGTTGCCGCAGGGCCTCCCGTCCCTCCCCGGACGGGGAAGCGCCGGAGACGTAAAAGAACGCCCGGTTTCCCGAAGGAAGAAGATTCCTGAAATCGATCCAGGATTCCTTTCCCCAGTCCCAGATACGGGCACGCCTGCCGGAAATGGCAGAATAGCTGACGGCAGTACCGGAGGGCAATTCCCTCACGGGCTTTTCCGCTTCCGGGGAAGCATAAACGGGAACAGGTCCTTCTCCGTTCTCTCCGCTCAGCCAGGCGGATGCCCAGACCGGCTTCTCTTTCTCCGGCTCACTGAAACTGTCCGCCGGGCGGGGATGGGTCAGGGTTGCCCCGTTATCCCCCATATAGTGGCTCAGGTCCTCATGCTGTGCATAACCTCCCCGGGACACCGTCATCCCCGGCGGCAGGGAAAGCCGCTCCAGGCTGACGCAGTTATAAAATGCATTGGGTGCCAGTTCCGTCACGGTGAGCGGAACCGTCAGGCTGTGGAGCCGGCCGCATCCGGAAAAGGCATAGGCGCCGATGCGCCGGAGGCCGATCGGCAGCGAGATGGTCTGCAGGGGAAGATCCATATTATCGTCATCAAAGGCCATATCCGCGATCTCCTCGGTTCCGGCCGGAACATCATAGTGAAGTGCTTCCTTTCCTGCAGGATAGGCGAAGAGCACCCTGCCGTCGGCGCTGAAAAGGACGCCGTCTCTGGCGCTGTAGACGGGATTCCCCTCCCGGACCTCCCAGGCATCCAGGGCGCCGCAGCATACCGGATAGGCGCCGGTGAAATCCGCTTCGAGGATGATCCTGCTGATCCATCCGGAAAATGCATCGGTTTCAAAAATGGTCGGATGTCCGGAAAGCACCACTTCCTGCCCGGTCAGGCCGAAGACTGCATCGAAGCCGAACTGCCGCACGCTGCCGGGGAATACAATCCGGCGGATTCCATTGCCGGCGCCTCCATCCAGAAACACGGTATCGCTCCAGAATTCCCCTGCCTGGATCGGCGTTTCGTCTTCTTCCGTCACATAGCCGATCCGGGTCATTCCTTCCCGTACAACCAGCCGGTCCCCTTCCACGGTCCATACCGGCATGGGTTCCAGCTTATCCGCTTCCACAAACCCCCATGCAGGCTGTCCGTCTGCCTCCGCCTCCGCATAGAGCCATTCTTTCCCGCCTGCCTCCATGGAAAACATGACGATTGCCGTTTCCCCGGCCCGGAGGGTCATCACTTTCCGGAGGCTCATCTCCGGGTCATCCGTAAACAGGCCGTCCTCCCGCACGCGGCATAATACCCGGGAGAAGTAAAGGCCGCTTCCTTCTTCCGGCTCATAGTTTTCCGGACAGGCGATCCAGCCGATACGCCGCTCGCCCGCCTTGACCCGGTAGTCGATCAGGAGCCACTGCCCGCCCTGGGCGGTACCCAGCAGGGCAAACGGCTCATCTGCACTGACGGAGGCCTTTCCTTTTGCCCCGCGCCAGGCGTTTTCCATCGGCGCGCTGTAAACCGGCAGGAGCGTCTTCTTCGGCAGCCCCAGTTCCATCCTGGTGACTTCCGGAGCACTTTCCGGGTCCAGGAAAGCCAGGTCTTCCCCCGCTGCATATGCTGTCAGAAACAATAAAAGCAGAAAGCAAAGAAAAAAAGCAGTCCTTTTCATCCTGTCTCCCTCCGTCCTGTTTTTCCGGCGCTGCTTCCCGGACACGCCGTATCTGACAGAAAGTATACCATGCCGCCGGGAATTATACAAACCCTTCCGGGAAGAAAAGGCCCTCCCGCACCGGCCTCTTCCGGTTCCGCCTTTCCTCCTCCGGTTGACAGAAGCACCGGTTTTTTGGATAATACCATCAGTCTGCATTTTCCGGCAGACAAATCCGTCTCAGAGGAGGGGTAACCATGCCTACCGGCACTTCCGTTCAGGAACGCGACGATGTCCGCCTGAAAGAACCGAAACATTATCACGTTGTCATGCACAATGATGATTTTACCACCATGGAATTTGTCGTGGAGATCCTAATGTCCATTTTTCAGAAAGATGCCGCTGCCGCCCAGGAGCTGATGCTCCAGGTACACCGGAAAGGGCGCGCCGTGGTGGGTACCTATCCCTTTGATATTGCCTGTACCAAGGTCCAGCTGGCAACAACCAGAGCCAGGGCCGCCAAATTTCCCTTTCGGATGACGGTGGAGGAAGCATAACGTGGAATATTCATCTGTCCTGCAGGCAGTCCTGGCGGACGCCTATGACTGCGCAGAAAAAAAGAATCTCGATTACCTGACACCGGAGGTCCTCCTTTACGCCATCTGCAGCCAGGATCTATTTGCCGGTGCCTTTGCCGCCTGCGGAGGGGATCTGGAAATCCTGCAGCAGGACCTCCGGAACTATATGGAGAAGTACATCGACAAAACGGGGAACAACGAGGTCATCATGTCCATGATGGCCGATTACCTGCTGTCCTACGCCAATGCGCAGGCCGGCAGTAGCGGCCAGCAGGTGATCGGCCTCCGGCACGTGCTGAACGCGCTGTTCCAGATGGAGGACTGCTATGCCGCGTACTATATCCGCAGGCAGGGCGTGGATGAGATTTCCCTCCTGCAGGAGCTGACCGAGCGGGAGCAGGATTCCACGGAGGATTCCGCGGAGGATTCCGCGGAAGCGGACCTGCCGGATTCCGAGGCGGCGGGCACGGAAGAGTGGCGTTCCTATGCTCCCTGCCTGAACGATACCCTCCGGAATGCCAATCCCCTGATTGGCCGGGAGGAAGAGCTGTCCCGGACCATGCAGATCCTCTGCCGGAAAGACAAGAATAACCCGCTCCATATCGGTGAGCCCGGCGTGGGAAAAACCGCCATCACCTACGGGCTGGTGGAGCGTCTGCGCAGCGGCGATGTTCCGGATGCGCTGAAGGGCAGCCGGGTCTATGCGCTGGACCTGGGCGGCATGCTTGCCGGCACCCAGTACCGCGGACAGTTTGAAAAGCGGATCAAGAAGGTGCTCTCCGAAATCGCCAAAGAGGAAAAGCCCATCCTGTATATTGATGAGATCCACAACCTGGCCGGCGCCGGCGCCACCGGCGAAGGCTCCCTGGATGCCTCCAACATGATCAAGCCCTATCTGTCGGACGGGCATATCCGGTTTATCGGAGCCACCACCTTTGAAGAATACAAGCGGTATTTTGAAAAAAACCGTTCCCTGGTCCGCCGCTTCCAGAATGTGGAAATCCCCGAACCCTCCGAAGAAGAATCCGTCCGGATTCTTGAAGGCATCCGTCCGTCCTACGAAGCCTTTCACGGCGTCACCTATGCCCCCGGCGTCCTTGCTTATGCGGTGGCCATGGCAAAAAAGCACATCCATGAGCGTTTTCTGCCGGACAAGGCCATCGACCTCATGGACGAAGCCGGCGCCTTCCGCAAACTGCACCCCCTGCCCGGAGCGGAACAGACCGTCGACCGGGAACTCATCAACCAGGTTCTCACCACCATCTGCCGCGTACCCCTCGAGACGGTGCAGACTGAGGACATCTCGGCCCTGGCAACGCTCGAAACCCGTCTCCGGCAGAAGATCTTCGGTCAGGACGAGGCGGTTGCCCAGGTCGTCAATGCCATCAAATTCTCCAAAGCAGGGCTTCTGGATGAGAACAAGCCCCTCGCCAGCCTGCTCTTCGTGGGCCCCACCGGCGTCGGCAAGACGGAAGTCGCCAGAACGCTGGCGCAGGAGCTCGGCGTCCGGCTTCTCCGCTTCGACATGAGCGAATATGCGGAAAAGCACACCGTGGCCAAGCTCATCGGCTCCCCTGCAGGCTATGTGGGCTATGAGGACGGCGGACTGCTCACGGAGGAAATCCGCAAGAATCCCTCCTGCGTGCTCCTGCTGGATGAGATCGAAAAGGCCCATCCGGATATCTTCCATGTGCTCCTGCAGGTCATGGATTATGCCACCCTTACCGACAACCAGGGCAGGAAAGCAGATTTCCGCCATGTGACAATTATCATGACCAGCAATGCCGGAGCCAGCCGGATCGGCAGGGCCAGCATCGGCTTTGAGCGGACGGTGCAGGGCCGGGGAGCGCTCATGGAGGAAGTGAAGCGTCTCTTCCAGCCGGAGTTCCGGAACCGGCTCGATAAGATCGTCATGTTCCGGGGCATGGATGAGGACATGGCGGAGCGCATCGTCACGAAGAAACTGAAGGAGCTTTCGGACGCACTCCTCAAAAAGCAGATCCGGCTGACAGCGGATGCGGCGGCCCTTGCCTGCATCCGGCAGAAAGGCATTTCCGAACAGTTCGGCGCCCGGGAGATTGACCGCGTCATCCGAAATGAAATCAAGCCCCTGTTCGTGGATGAAATGCTCTTCGGACGCCTTGTTCACGGCGGAGACATTCTGCTTTCCGTCCGGGACGACCAGTTTGAGATCCAGCTGAAAGCAGACTAAAGGAGGCACTGCATGCCGGTCTTCCAGATTGAAAAACATCCTGTCTGGTTTCCCCATCCTTCCCTGGCAGAAGAAGACGGCCTGCTGGCGGTGGGCGGGGGACCTCCGGCCGGAGCGGCTGCTGCTGGCCTATACCCACGGGATTTTTCCCTGGTATCAGGATGGGGACCCTATCCTGTGGTGGTGCCCGCATACCCGCTTCGTTCTCTTCCCGGACCGCGTCCATGTTTCCCGCTCCATGAAGAAGTTCATGCGCCGGCATGACCTGCAGCTCCGGATCAACCGGGATTTCGGGGACACCATGCACCGATGCCGGATGAAGCGGGAAGAAGAAGGCACCTGGATTACCGATAAGATGGAGACCGCCTACGGGACGCTCCACCGGCTGGGGCTGGCCATCAGCGCGGAGGCTTTTGTGGACGGTACACTGTCGGGAGGCCTGTATGGGGTAAAGATCGGACGGTGCTTTTTCGGGGAAAGCATGTTCTCCGATGCGCCAAACGGTTCCAAGGCCGCCCTGATTCTCTTCGCCCGGCACCTGGCTGCCGAAGGATGTCTCATGATCGACTGCCAGTTCCCGACGGAACACCTCACCTCCATGGGCGGCGTCCCGATCTCCTTTGAACAGTACGATGCCCTCCTGCAGGAGGGCTGTGCCCCTTTCCGGAAGCAGCCGGGCCATCCGTAGCGGCAATCGTCATTACTGACTCGGCATCTTACAAAAAGCTCACGCTGCTGCAAACAGCGAATCATTATTTGATAGAACAGGATACCTGGAGAAAAGGGAGTCCGCTGAACGCAATTCCTCCCACGACCTATAGAGGTCGGGGTCTCCTTGCCTATGATTGATGAAGGGGTGAATGTTCACGTTAATCACAGACTCCGTAAATATTAGGTAACACAGATTTAGAAGGTGTGGTTGTTTAGCTTCTCAATATCCTGGGCG
>CAMVHE010000112.1 GCA_947167215.1 uncultured Clostridia bacterium | reverse complement strand
ATACCCCTACAAAAGTCCAGGCATGCTTAACTCCCAAACCATTGTCATAATAGGCTCTCTCATTATTATGCTCCGTTTTATCTGAAAAAGACGGGTTGATTTTTTTCGTTCAATGTGTCGATAATGTGTTATAATACTATTGTAATAATTTTCGGGAACGTCTTATTTCAATTGAGGGAGGCTTACCATGAAATCTGTTATTGTTTACTACTCCAACAGCGGAAAAACAAAGAAACTGGCGGAACAGATCGCCGAATCATTTGGTGGCAAGCTTGCTGCCATTGAACCCAAGGTCCCTTATGGCCCGTATCTCCCTGCAGTACAGCGTGCAGGAGCCGAAAAGCGGAAAGGAATCATTGCTGAGTATACAGCACCGGAAATAAACCTTGAGGGTGTAGACACAATTTTCGTGGGTTTCCCGATCTGGTACGGCCAGGCTCCGGCTTTTGTCCTTGACTATCTGAAAAAACAGGATTTTTCCGGCAAGACCGTCATCCCCTTTGCCACATCGGCCGGAAGCAGCATTCATGGAGCCATTCCATTGCTGCAAGAAGCCATGCCCGGGGCCACCATCCGCTGTCCCATGACGCAGCGTGTCGTATTCCGCATTGAATATGAAAAATGGGTAAACAACATCAAAGCATTGGCATAAAAAAGAAACTGTTCCTGCGGGAACAGTTTTTTTATGCCCAAAAACAAAAAAGAGACTTCCGTCTCCCGCATTCTGATCCGGGATGCATGGGCTTCCCCATGGCATCCACCCTGTTCTATTCGTTAATGAACAATTCTGCCGTCTTCTGGCAGCCTCTCAGCCCACCAGAATTGCTACCAGGGGCGCAACAATCGCAAACAGAAGACCTATCACCGCCATGCAGACCAGTGCTGTCCTGCTTAACAGGGTCTCCTCAGAGGCTCTATCCTCTTGCGTATCCATAGAATCCTTTCTTCATTTCGAACCCGGCATGCGATCAAGCGCTTATCGCACCCTTTGGCTATCCCAGGAATCTCCATCCGTTCTGCGCTTCCATCATTTCATATCGCTCTGCAGGTTGAACTGAAGGAAACCATTCCCGGGACCGGCAATCCTACCGGATGTATGTATTCTACCACTTTCTTTTCCCCTTTGCAAACAATTCCTACAAAATTTCCTGCTATGCTCTGCCTGCAATTACCTTTTCCAGCCTTTTGCACCAAGGCCGTCCGCTGTTCAGTTTTCTGTAAGCCCCTGGTATTCTCCCGGGTCATTTTCTCTTCTTCTGCAGAAACGAAAGAAGCAGCTGCCAGCAGGGAAGGAGGATCAGATAGAAGGCCGTAAGGACTGAACTCACCGGTGCCCCGATCGTTGCAAGCGGCACGGAGCCGGCAATGGACCAGGGAATCAGCGCCGGGATGATCACTGCCGTATCTTCAAGTGCAACCGCTCTTTTCCCCGGATCCGGTATTGTCTCCCTGCAGAGCTGTTCCGTCAGCAGAATGGTCAGTGTCTGATTACAGGCAATGACCGAGGAAACCAGGGCTGTCACAAAGACGGAAGCAAACGGAGTCCCCTTTTGGGATACCAGGGATACCTTCTCGTGCAGCTTCTCCAGAAGCCGGGTCTTTTCAAATATGCCCGCATAGGAAGAGGAAATGCAGACAATGGCAGAAACACGGATCATGGACAGGATTCCCCCTCCGCTGACCATTGCGGCTATCTCAGGATCTTCCGGCTGAAAACCAAACAGCGCAATGGAGAAGATGTCCCCTGCCGGGATCTGCTGCAGGAAAAAGCACAGCAGTACCGCTATCATGATGGAAACCATCATGATCACCTTTACCCCGACGTGAAAAAGGGACAGCAGCAGAACCGCAGCCGCCGGAAGGATCGTCAGCGGATGAAGAACGAAGGTACCGGAAAACAGATCAAACAGATCCATGGCGGCCTCCCCGTGGGAAACAAGGAGCCCCGTCATCCCGTAGAGGATACAGGCAAGAAGGAAAGGGATCAGCGCAGAGCGCAGCATCCCCCGGATATTCTGATAGATACTGGTCCCTGTCAGCCCGGCCACCAGCAACGCACTGGTGGAAACCGGAGAACACCTGTCCCCGAAGAAGATTCCGGAAAGAACCGCCCCGCCCGTGAAAACCGGAGGAATATGCATGGAAAGGCCCATGGCAGAGCAGACAACCCCCATGGTTGCAGCGGTTCCAAAGGATGTTCCCGTAAGTGCAGATATCCCGCAGTTGAAAAGAAAGGTCAGCGGCAGAAAAAGAGATGGATGCATCATCCGGACAGCATAGCTTACAATGGTGGGAATCGTTCCGGATGCTCGCCAGAAAGCGGTCAGCATTCCGATCAGGACAAAGGTGATCAGGATGTTGTGAACTGCCCTGACTCCTGTCATTGCACTTTCAAAAAGCACTTTCAGGGAATGGCCCTGCCGTCTGCCATAAGCCAGAAACAGGACAAGCCCGAAGATCAGCGCATAGAGAACGGACTGTCCTGTCACAATACACAGAATCAGTGCACCACAGAACAATCCGATGATGATCCATTCCATACTGTCTGCTCCCTTTTATAAGATACCTTTTGTTCGACTTCAGCCGTACCTGCCGGAGGGATGATCTTCCATGCCTTCGGGAGCATGCTGCGGGACTCCCCGACTTCCCTGCCTTCCCTTCCGGGAACGGGCAGAGAAAAGCGGTATCTCACCGATTCCAGACGTCCAGCATCTGCTTCATCCAGGCATAGACATCCATGCCGTATACCTGCTGCAGCATCTCCGGCGACATCACCGCCTCCGGCGTCCCGAATGCCTGCATCTTTCCCTGATGCAGCAGAAGTGCCCTCGTACCGTATCGACGGGCCAGGGAAAGATCATGAACAACAGCGATCACAGCCCTTCCCGGCTGCTTGCGCCATTCATCTATCAGGGAGAAAATCTGCTGCTGATAAGGGAGGTCCAGGTGATTTGCAGGCTCATCCAGCACCAGCAGTGCGGGATTCTGCGCAAAGACCTGCGCCAGAAAAGTCCGCTGCACTTCTCCTCCGGAAAGATTCAGGATGCTTTTTTTCCGAAGCGAGGCCATCCCCGTAATCTCCAGTGCATGGTCCACCATTTTCTCCTCTTCCATGCTGTGCCCCTGAAAAATCCCCCGGGAACTCGCATAGCGTCCAAGGCGCACGATTTCCTCCACGGTAAACCCGTACTGGGCATCATGATGCTGCAGAAGGACGCCAATACGCTGTGCCCGCTCCCGGTGCTTCATCTTTTCGATGTTCTGTCCGTCCAGCCTGAAGGTTCCGGTATAGGCAGTGCTCTGGGAAAGCGCCCGGATCAGGGTACTTTTTCCCGCTCCGTTCGGACCGATGAGCATCAGCCACTGCCCTTCTTCCAGTTCAAAGGAAACTTCTGACAGTGCCGTCTTCTCCCCGTACCGGACCGTGATATTTTCCGCTTTCAGCATCCGGCCGACCCCTTTCTCGTCCTGTAAAAGATAAGGACAAATGTCACCGCACCCACCAGAGAAGTAACCACGCCGATGGAAAGCTCCACCGGACGCAGCAAGCACCTGGCAAGAAGATCCGCCAGCAGCAGGAAGATTGCCCCGAAAAACAGGGATGCAGGCAGCAGCCGGTGATGATTTGGGCCCACCAGCATCCTTGCCATATGCGGAGTTACCAGCCCCACAAAAGCAATGGAGCCTCCGATGGACACGCAGACGCCGATCAGCACGGAAACACAGATGAGCAGCCAAAGCTTGACCCGTCGGACATTGACGCCGATATGGGCTGCATTTTCCTCCCCCACTGCAAAGGCATTCAGCTCTTCCGCATGTTTCAGGATGACCGCCCCGCAAAGCACCAGCGCAGTAAGAAGGATAGCCGCGGAAGGGTAGTTCGCCCCGGAAAGGGATCCCATGGTCCAGAAGGTAATGGAACAGATCCGGTCTCCCGCAAAGGAAATCACAAGGCTCATGAGGCTCGAAGCAAACATCGAAAAGATGACGCCGATCAGGATGATGGAATTGGTTGCCAGCGACCTGTCCAGCGTATAGGCCAGAGAGAGAATGAGCATCAGGGAAACAAAGGCAAAAAGCATAGCGAACCCCATGGTGGAAGCAAGGGGAAATCTCGGAATCGATAAGGAAAAGGCCAGGGAAACCACGGCTCCCAGAGATGCACCGGCAGATACGCCGAGGGTGGATCCGTCCGCCAGCGGATTGCGGAGCAGGCCCTGCATGGCTGCCCCGCAAAGGGAAAGGGATGCTCCTACCAGCGCCACGCAGAAAACCCGCGGAATGCGCACCGACAGAAGGATCGCCGCCGTCCCTCCCTTAGGAATGCTGCCGGATTGCAGGTATTCCATGATGATCTTCCAGGTTGTTTCCAGCGGTATGATGACACTGCCTTCACAAACACAGAGGGCTATGACTGCCATCAGCACCAGCGCAAGTCCGGTATAGACTGCGAAAACATGTTTGGGTTGTTTCATTTTTCTTCTCTTTTGAAAAAAGGAGAGGAAAATCCTCTCCTTGGGTATCATGCGGCAGGCTCAAGTGCCTCTTCGTTCACAAAGTCAAACAGGGTTTTTGCTGCATCCATCAGTCGGGGACCCGGACGGGAAAGCTCGTTGGAATCTGCATTCAGGATGGCATCTGTCTTAACCGCTTTGAGCTCCTGCCACCCTTCCCTGCCCTTGATCTCTTCCACCGGCGTAGGTCCTTCTCCATAATACATGGTGATGGTAACAATGTAATCCGGATCTCTTTCGAGCACCTGCTCCTCAGAGATCTGCGCCCATCCTTCCACATCCGCAAAAGCATTGGTCAGACCGCACATTGCAGCCAGCTCATCCATAAAAGTGCCTGCTCCTGCTGCCCAAAGGCCCCACTGCAGAGGAGAAACCTCAAAGTAAACGGTTTTTCCGGTATTCGTGCTCTTTTCGGCAATTTCAGCAAAGGACTGTTTCATCTCGCCGATGATCTTTTCCGCTTCAGCATCTTTGCCCATGAGGCTTCCGATCATGGCAATAGCCGTATATACGCCTTCGATGTTCTGGGCATCGCTGATAACCGTTTCAATGCCTGCAGCAGACAGCTGTTCCACCTGCTCCTTGGTCTGTGCCATGGTACCCATGAGCACCACCTGCGGTCCCAGGGCAATGATCTGTTCAATATTGGTTTCGGAGCCGGACTGCACCGAAGGTATTTCCAGAACGGATGCGGGGTAGTCACAATACTCTCCCCTGCCGACCAGGGCATCTTCACAGCCCAGGGCGCAAAGAATCTCACAGTCTGCGGCCGTCAGTGCAACAATCTTCGTAGCCGGTTCCTTCAGGGTGATCTCCCGGCCCATCATGTCGGTGACGGTAACGCCATCCGCCAGGGCGCAGCTGAAGAGACACAGCAGAATCAGGGCAATCAGGGCAATTTTTTTCATTTTCTGTTCCTCCCAGAAATATAATCTGCAAATGAAACAGCGAGGGCGCATAAAACGTCCCTCCCCGGAGGAACACCAAATAACCAGCGTGGTGCTGGCTTCAAGCGTTTCCCATCCCCAGGGGCAACTTTCGATGTAAACAGGTCTCCCGGCTTGGCTTCATCCTACTTGTGCACCTTCCCACAGAAAGGAAAGCTCCTGTCTGCAGTGGCATCCTGCACTTTCGTCGGCTTCACGGTTACTGGGATAGCCCGGAAATCTCATCCGCGTTCCCATGACAGCCCGAAGGCTGCCGCGCATTGCTGCGCAGATACACCGGCTTTTCATTTGTCGGCGTTCATTATACCCGTATCCTCTTTTTGCGTCAATGTCCGTTTTCACACGGTTGACATTCTGCGCTGCGTCCTGCCGGAAACCTTTTCATTTCCCGCATTATCATGTATAATACGCTGCAGGGAGGCGATATTCATGAAAAGATTTCCGAAGCTCATTCTCCGTATCGTTCTGGCTGCCATTGCTGCAGTCCTGGTGTTCTATCTTGTGCTTCTGGTCACTGCCTGGATCTGAGGGGAAAAACCATGTCCCGTAAAAAAGAGCATCCCATCGCGCAGAACCTGCTGCTCTGGTTTCTCAAAAAAGTGCTTTCGGTTCTCTTTCTGGCCGTTCTGCTGCTGTTTGCCCGGTATGCTTTCACCAATATGCTCTTCACCCACCATCTCATTGTCAACCAGTCAGCGGTGGAACGTCAGCTGGAAGGTATCGGGGAACTGGCCACCTACCAGTATACCTACAAGGGAACGGAAACCGTTGCCAATACCCGGCAGGTGCTGAAAGTCGACATTCCAGGCACAACCCACCGGATTTCCTTTTCCTACAGCGGTGTTATCAAGGTCGGATACACCATATCCGATATCCTTGTGCATGTCGACAGCGAAGCCAGGACCATCGAGATCACGCTGCCCGCACCGGTCATCCTCGATAATTATATTCTGGAAGACAGCCTCTCCCATCAGGAAAACAACAATATTTTCAACCCGATTAAAGGGAATGACATTATCACCTATCTGAATGAAATCAAGGACAAGGAACTTTCCCTTGCCATCGACCAGGGACTCTATGATCTTGCCGAACAGAATGCAAAGGAGATTATCGCTCAGGTGCTCTCTGTCTTTGAAGATTATGAGCCTGTCTTTCGATCGCAATAATAAAGGCCGGAGGATTTTTTGTGATCCTCCGGCTTATTCTATTGCCTCGAGTTGTACGACCTGGATACCTTCCGGTGTATAGCGGAAGCGCACATTGTAATTTCCGAAATGCATGCCGTAAATCCGGTCTTTCTCATGCTGATAGGACGGCTTCGGGTCCTCGGCAAGCACAGCAGCCAGGGTATGGGCCGTTTCTTCTCCCAGCAGCATCGCCATCTCCTCCGGGATTTCCACGCGGCATCTTGGCTTTCCCTTCTCACCGAATCCCCCGCGTGCCTCCGGATGGGCATCTGCATAAGGCAGATAGGGCTTGATATCGATGATCGGGGTATCATCCATCAGGTCCGCTCCGGCAACCACCAGGATGGGGCCCTTCTGCTCATCCACCCGGTACTCTATCAGTTCCACACAGGAAAGCCCCAGACGGTTCGGCCGGAAAGGCGAGCGGGTAGCAAAAACCCCCATACGGGTATTGCCGCCCAGGATCGGAGGACGGACCGTCGGTGACCAGTGATCATGCCCTTTGGCGGAGAACTGCCAGATCAGCCAGAGATGAGAATAATCGGTAATCCCGCGGAATGCTTCCGGGCTGCGGTACGGCTCTTCAAAAACGATGACCGAAAGCATCTCCCGGACGAGTCCGCTCTGTCTGGGAATTCCGAATTTTTCACGGTAATCATTCCGTATCCTGGCAATGGGGGAAATCTCCATCCTATCCATTGATGTGTCCACTGGACAGCCCCTCTCTGGCTTCTCCGAGCGGCAGCCATTCCAGCACTTCATGGATCCAGTGATCCCAGAAATCCCACGTGTGACTGCCCGGACCTTCATGATAGGTCAGCGAAAAGCCGGCCTTCTCCCATACATCCCGGAACCTGCGGTTGGCATCCAGGAGCGAGTCTTCCGTTCCGCAGGCCATGAAGAGCTTCGGCACCGGGACGTCGGGATTTTCTGCAACCTTTGCAGCAAGCTGTTCTACCAGCACCCGGGGATTGCTGTCTGTCTCCCGGGCAGCCGCCGCATCCCCGAAGTATACGTTGGTGGGACTTCCCTCCACCGGGTCTCCGTCAGGCAGACGCAGCGCACTGGAGAGTCCTGCAATCGCACCGAAAGTCTGTGGATAGCGGAGACCGTTGCGGATGGCTCCGAACCCGCCCATGGAAAGACCTGCAAGAAACGTGTCCTCCCGTTTCGCGGACAGCGGGAACATCCGTCTGGTCATTTCCACCAGTTCCCTGCCGATGAACGTGCCGTAAAGGTTGCCGGTTTCAGGTCTGTCCAGATAGAATGCATTTTCTCCGGAAGGCATCACCACGGCAAGTCCCTTGGCTTCTGCCCATCGCTTGATGCGGGTGCCGCAGAGCCAGTCCATATTGCTTCCATAGATGCCGTGAAGCAGATAGAGGGTCGGATAGGGGCCCGGCGACACCAGCTTCTCCCCCTCATACTTATCACAGGGTAAAACCACCTGAACTTCTACCGTACGCATCAGGGCACGGGATAGAAAGGTTGCAGAAATGAGTGCCATATTCCTTCCTCCTCATATCAGCTGCAGGCCTCTGGCCAGCTGGACTACAAAATCCTGTACATTGGTGACGATGCCGCGGGAAGAGAGGCTTCCTCGGTCCGACAGCTTGTGCACCGTAAATTCAGAGATGTCCACACAGTAAAAATATACCTCCCGTATCGTTCCGTCCGGAAGAACCCTGTAAGAGGGCGTCATATTTCCGGCCGCAATGGTATGGAGCATGGTAGCCATACAGATCACCGTCGTCGCACGGGATATTTCCTTCCGCATGGCATCCTGTGCCGCGTAGACGTCCCCTTTTACTTCCGGCAGCGGTCCGTCATCGCGGATGGACCCTGCCAGTACACAGGGAACGCCTTTCCGGACACAGTGATACATGATGCCGTCGGTGATCTTCTCCTCCTGAAGGAAAGCGGCAATGGAACCGCATTCCCGGACACGGTTGATGGTCATCAGGTGGTGATAATGGCCATTGGGAACATTCTTCTGCGTATAGATATCCTGTCCCAGTGCCGTTCCCAGCCATGCCGCCTCCAGATCGTGTGTTGCCAGGGCATTTCCTGCCAGCAGCCCATGAACGTATCCTCCCTCAACCAGCCTGGAGAATGCATCCCGTGCATCATGGTCAAAGGCAAAAGCCGGACCCATGACAAACACGATATGCCCTTGGTCCCTTTCGTGGCGCATGAGCGCATACAGCTCGTCATAATCCCTGGAAAAAGCGGTCTCCCGGGATCTGCTCTGGCGGAAAGCAAAGGTCTCTTCTGCCTGCTGCGCCCTTTCAAAACCATGCGCATGGACAAAAATGCCCTCTCGGCCGTCCTCCGACCTTCCCACAACGACCTGATCTCCCACCCGAAGCCGTCTCGGCTCCACAATGGCAATCTCGCCGTCCTGCAGAACGGGAACGCAGTCCATGCGGCTTTCCTTTGCCAGTTTCCACACGCCGCCGATTTTGAAATATTCCGGATAGATACTCATGGCGTGAAAGCCGGAGGGTGCCACGCCGTCCCGGATTACCGGCACCACGGACGCGTCCGGCATCTGTTCCATCCCGGAAAAATCCGGTGCATGATAGGTTCTCAGTGCAAACATTTTTCTGCCTCCGACAGTCCAAAGAATCGTATGGTATTGCGCAGCGCCGCTTCCCGGAGTGTTTCCTCCGGGACGCCCATGTACCTCGCAAGATCACGAAGTACATATGGCAGATTCCACGGTACATTCACACGGTCTAGCCCCTTGACATTCCTCGGCGTCAGGTATGGGGCATCCGTCTCCACCATGACCCTGTCAAGGGGCAGGATCGGCACCGCATCCCGAAGGTCTCCTGCCCTGCGGTCATCGCAGATCCAGCCGGTAATGCTGATCATGAAACCCATATCCAGGTATTGCTGCAGGGTTTTCCGGTCTCCGGTGAAACAATGCACCACTGCCCGGGAACAGATATCCGGATGTTCCCGGAAAACTGCCATCAGGTCCTCACTGGCATCCCGTTCATGAAGAAACATGGGCTTTCCGATTTTCTCCGCCAGCGCGATATGCTTCTTCAGACAGGCCAGCTGGTTGTCCCGGGTGGAAAACATCCGGTCATAATCGAGACCGCATTCCCCCACCGCCACCAGCCTGTCCTCTTTCAGGAGCATTTCCCGCATTTCCTCAAAATCCGCCTCGGCAGCGGAATCTGCATTATGCGGATGGATTCCGGCGGTTCCCACTGCCTCGTGATTCCGGACAAAATCCCGAATCATCCGGTTCTCCTGCATATCGGATCCCGTCAGGATACAATAGATGCCATGACGGGCTGCCTCCTCCAGAATGCTCTCCGGCTGTTTCCACTGCCTGCAGAAGAGGTTGAGGCCTATATCGATCATCTGCATTTTTCTTCCTCCAGATACTGCAGCCGGAAGCCCTTTCTCTGCTTGCCGGTGTTTCTTTTTTTGGCATTCGTATTCGGCATGCAAAGGTGGAACCGGGAAAAAGCCTTTTCCCCAGTTTTCCTGCTCCCGTCCATACCGGACTGCCGGACACCTTCTTCCAGCCCCGGCGGCTTCCCGTATGCCACGACGGCTGCCTTGGCCGCTATCCCGCCGCTTTTTCTCTTTCCTGCTGGCCGGGACCGGAAAAGTACCTTTCAGAACGCCATCTCGGTTCATTATACGGCATCTTCATCCCTGCTTCAAGCGGTTTTCCCGGCTGTTTCGCACGCCCCTTTCCTGTCTCCGGGGCACCTTCCGAAAGAGGCAACACAAAAAGAACGAATCAAATATTTATGTGGTATGACCCTTTTCTCCAGTATATTCTCCCGGAAATGGGAAGGACTCGCCATTTCAACGGTTTCCGGCTTTTTCCCTGCCGTGTTCTTTTGACGATAACACCCGTTTTATGGTAATATACCGGGAATCAGATGCGTTGAAAAGGAAAAATCGGCCTATGAAAATACTGTTAACAGGAGTTCTTCCCTGGTCCGTCTGGACCATCGCCGAGAGAATCGCCAAAGGCGGCCATGCCGTGACAGTAATCGGCGAAACCGCTTTCATTCCCGAGCGGCTGCCGGAAGGGGTTACCCAGGTAAAGCTGAATCAGGAAAAGAAAGAAACTGCAAGATATATTTCGGCCTCGGGCTTTGAAGCCATCATTTTCTTTTTTGCGGCCCAGTGTGAAGACCGCAGAAAATACGGCATCTCCCAGGGCAAGCAGCTGGACCTGCTTTTCGATGTTTATTATGACAGCAATAACAACAGCCTGGAGCAGTTTATTCTCGTTACTGACCAGCGCGTTTTCAGCGATAGCCAGCAGGGAACCGAAGAGGAAGACCCGCTTCCGGATACCCCTACCGGCGTCATGATGAAGGCCGCAGAATCCTGTGTTCTGTTCCGGCCGGAAGGCCATGATATCCGGACGCTGCTGGTACGTACCACCAGTATCTATGTTCCCGGGGATCCCACCAGTTTCTGGGGAATAGCAAGGGTCCGCACGCAGAACCGGCAGGAGTTTGTCCTTCACGGCAGCTCGGATACCCCCTGTGATTTTCTCCATGCAGAGGATCTCGGCGTATTTCTGGAATATGCTGTCAGTATGGAGCTCTCCGGTGTCGCCCATGTCAGTCAGGGAACACCGGCCACCTATGTCCAATGACATTCTGTGGCGTGCCTTTGAGGAAGGCGCTCACGTTGGCAGTGGC
>CAMVHE010000111.1 GCA_947167215.1 uncultured Clostridia bacterium | reverse complement strand
AAGAGATGGATGCGTCCCCTGTGCCCGGCCGGAAGACAGCCGAACGGATGGAACTGGAAAGGATAAGATAACGACAGATGAGTATGACATTACTGGAATACCGGATTTTCCATGCGGTGATTGAACAGGGAAGCTTCGTGAAAGCGGCAGGGGTGATGCATATGACCCCGAGCGCCATCAGCCATGCGATCAGCTCCATGGAGGAATCCTGCGGCTTCTCCCTTTTCATCCGCGGAAGAGGCGGCGTGACGATGACGGAGAATGCGGAAGCGCTGTATCCCTATATCCGCCAGGTGCTGGATGCAGATGATGCCGTGCGGCAGAACATCGGCGAATTCAGTGACCTGCAGAAGGGAAAAGTGCGCATCGGGGCATTCGACAGCGTCTGCATCGCATGGCTGCCCCAGATCGTGCGGGAATTCCGGGAGGAATATCCGGGCATCGCCATGGAGATCTACCAGGGAACCTACAATGACGTGATTACCTGGATCAAGAACGGGACGGTGGACCTCGGCTTTCTCTCCACGGAATCCACGCGGGACCTTTCCGTGCGCAAGCTGTACCGGGACCGGCTCTACTGCATTGTCCCCAAAGGGTTCCATACCCGGAATCCGGGCTATATCACGCCGGAGGAGATGCGGGACCAGACCTTTGTGGCACAGGGCGAAACCGTGGATGCGGACCTGCGGGCGTTTCTTGCAAAGTACCATTTCAATGTCCGGGCTTCCTGCCAGGTGGTGGACGACCTCTCCACCATGGTGCTGGTGGAAAGCGGATTCGGCATTTCCATCATTCCGGCGCTGATTCTTGAGAGGTACCATGGGGAGGTGGATGCCTATCCCATTGAGCCGATGGAATACCGGGAATTCGGGATTGCCAGCCTGAACCCGCAGATGATGCCGCCTGCCGTGCGGCAGATGGAACAGTTTATAGAAAACTTTGCGGCAAAACGCAGGCTGGAGGCGCCGGAGACCAACCGCGGCTTTCTCGCGGAATAGCAGGCAATTGTGGCACAATTGTGAAGATTCCATGGTTTTCCTGCAAAAGCAATTGAGTTTTGCCCCGGAGGGGCGTATAATGAACCGCGTTTCCATAAAAATTCGATGAACGAAGGGGTATGTGAGGATGAAAAAATGGGTATTGACCGCAATGCTCTGTCTTGCCGTTCTGATGCTCGCACTGTCCGGTGCGGCAGAGAGCAGCGAAAGTGCCGGAAGCATGGCGGACACCGTAATGAAAGCCATGACCGATGCGGCAGAAACTGCAAAGGCTGCCATTGAGCAGCATGCAGATGACAGTGCCGAAGTGGAAGTTGTCGTTTCGGAAGATGACGAACAGAACCCGGTACTGGGAACGGCAATGGATGGGGCAGTGGTCATCCGCAAGTCCGATGTGGCGGATACCTATGATAAAATGCTCTCCTACTATGTGCAGATGTACAACCAGTACGGCATGACCGTGGATGAGTATGACACGGACTTCCAGAAGAACGTTGCCGAGTATGTTGTCCAGAATGCAGCTGCCATGGAAATCATGAAGGCATATGCTGCAGAACAGGGATATGTGCTGACCGAAGAACGCAAGGCGGAAATCGCCGAAGCAGTTGCCGGACAGCTGGCGGAAATCCGCGCAAACTATGAAATGTATCTTTCTTCCTACGGTATTTCCGGCGAAGAACTGGAGAAAATCGTGGAAGACGAACTGGCAGAAGCCGGTTACAGCGAAGCGGCCCTCGTGGAAAGCGAAGAGCTGAACGACATGCTTACCTATGTGCATGATCTGGCAGTCCGCGATATTACGGTGACCGATGAAGAAGTGAAGGAAGCCTTTGACAAGAAGGTCGCGGAGCAGCAGGAACGCTACAGCAATGTGGACTATTATTCCTATGACTTCCTGAACGACGCGGAAATCCTTTACACGCCGGCAGGACTCCGGGGCATTCAGTTTATTTACATTGTGTCCGATGCTGCGGAAGCCACGGGAGCAGAAGCTACGGCGGAAGAAGCTACAGCGGAAGAAGCTGCTGCTGAAGAAGCCACGGCGGAAGAAGCTACGGACGCGGAAGCTGCTGGAACGGTAGACATTGCAGAGCTGACCGGCCTGGCAAAGGCAGAGGCTGTGCTCGCAGCGATCCGCGGCGGCATGCCGTTTGAAGAGGCCATGCTGGCCTATAACGAGGATACCGTGACTGAAGACCAGATGAAGGCCGGATATCCGATCAGCGAGAACACCACTTTCTACGGGGACGAACTGCGGGATGCCGCCATGGCCCTGGAGAACGTCGGCGATATTTCCGATATTTTGACCACCGAATACGGCTACTTCATCGTACGCTATGACCGTGACTTCGAGGAAGGTATTGCGGACTTTGAAGCACGCAAGGAGCAGGAGACTGCGGAAGCCCTGACTGCAAAGCAGGAAGAAGCTTACCAGAACACGGTCAACTCCGCTGTGGAAGCCGGCAATGTGCAGATCGTTACCGTGGACCCGCTGCTGCATGTCTATGTGGGAGAGTCCATTGAGGTAGTGGTGGCATATGGCCAGACCGCCGCAGAAACGCAGCTGACCGATGCCCCGGCAGGCAAGGAAGTGGCAGCCCTGGCCGCAGGCGCTTCCGTGGAAGTGCTCGGCAAGGTAACGGTGGAAGGCACCGAATATACTTTCGTGTCCGTACCCGGCACCGAAATGCGCGGTTATGTGAAGAGCTCAGAGATCACCACGCTGGATCAGGAGAGTGCGCTGGCAGTGGACAACAGCACGCTGGCAACGGCTGCTGAGGCGGATGCCGATGCACTGCCCATCTTCTCCCTGGTAATGAATGACGGCAACGTGATCTACGGCGAGCTGTATCCGGAAATTGCTCCGGAATCCGTTGGAAACTTTACGGAGCTTGCAAACACCGGTTTCTATGACGGCCTGATTTTCCACCGCGTCATCGCAGGATTCATGATCCAGGGCGGCGACCCGCTCGGAAACGGCACGGGAGATCCCGGCTACAGCATCCGCGGCGAGTTCAGCAACAATGGCGTGGAGAATACCCTGAGCCACACCCGCGGCGTGCTTTCCATGGCCCGTTCCGCAGAGTATGACTCTGCCGGAAGCCAGTTCTTCATCATGCATGCAGACGGCAATTTCCTGGACGGCGATTATGCCGCCTTCGGCGCCGTGCTGGGCGGAATGGAGGAAGTGGATGTCATCGCATCTGTTCCGACGAACAGCAGCGACAAGCCGATGACGGACCAGGTGATCCGTACGATTTATGTGGAGACGCACGGCAATACCTATCCGTTTACCAAGATTGTTGACTAAGAAGGAAGGCTCCCTTTGCGGGAGCCTTTTTTCAGCGGTCTGCCAGGGACGGAGCAGAAAATTTCCGCAGAAAATGCTTCTTCGGAAATTCGGCACTTGACAGAAAAAAAGGTTGAGGGTACACTAATGCTGTTGTTTTGTGCAGTGGGGCTTTTGAAAAAAGCGACTGGCTGCACGTATCAAGTTTCTTGAAAGGATGGTCTTTCGAACAATGATGTATCTTGAGATTGAAAAGGTTATCGGCAGAGAAATTATCGACTCCCGCGGCAATCCTACCGTTGAAGCAGAGGTTTATCTGACGGATGGTTCTGTCGGCAGAGGCGCAGCCCCCAGCGGTGCTTCCACCGGTGAATTCGAAGCTCTCGAGCTCCGTGACGGTGACAAGTCCAAGTTCGGCGGCAAGGGCGTTTCCAAGGCAGTTGAAAACATCAATACCGTAATCAATGATGTGCTGGTCGGAATGGATCCCCAGAACATTTATGAAGTGGATGCTGCCATGCTGAAGGCTGATGGCACCAAGGATAAGAGCAATCTGGGCGCCAACGCGATCCTGGCGGTTTCCATCGCCTGCGCAAAGGCTGCTGCCAATGCACTGGACATCCCGCTGTATCGTTTCCTGGGCGGCCTCAACGGCAACAGACTGCCTGTCCCGATGATGAACATCCTGAACGGCGGCGCTCATGCCACCAACTCCGTGGATACGCAGGAATTCATGATCATGCCGGTCGGCGCTCCCACCTTCCGTGAGGGCCTCCGCTGGTGCACCGAGGTTTTCCATGCACTGCAGAGCCTGCTGAAGAAGGAAGGCAACACCACTGCTGTCGGCGATGAGGGCGGCTTTGCTCCGAACCTGAAGGACGACGAAGACACCATCGAGCATATCCTGACTGCCATCAAGAATGCCGGCTATGAGCCCGGCAAGGACTTCGTCCTGGCCATGGACGCTGCTTCCTCCGAATGGAAGAGCGAGAAGGGCATCGGCTTCTATCATCAGCCCAAGTCCGGCAAGGACTTCACTTCCGATGAGCTGATCGCCCACTGGAAGAGCCTGGTCGAGAAGTACCCGATCTGGTCCATCGAAGATGGCCTGGATGAGGAAGACTGGGAAGGCTGGAAGAAGATGACCGCTGAGATCGGCGACAAGGTCCAGCTGGTTGGCGACGACCTCTTCGTTACCAACACCGAGCGTCTGGCCAAGGGCATTGAGCTGGGATGCGGCAACTCCATCCTGATCAAGCTGAACCAGATCGGTTCCGTGTCCGAGACCCTGGAAGCCATCAAGATGGCTCACAAGGCCGGCTACACCGCTATCACTTCCCATCGTTCCGGCGAGACCGAGGACACCACCATTGCTGACCTGGCCGTTGCACTGAACACCTGCCAGATCAAGACCGGTGCTCCCAGCCGCAGCGAGCGTGTTGCCAAGTACAACCAGCTCCTCCGCATTGAGGAAGAACTGGGCTGCGCAGCACAGTATCCGGGCAAGAAGGCCTTCAACCGCGCTGAGTAATTTATCCTTTCAGGACCATGGCTCCGGCCATGGTCTTTTTATGCCCTGGGAAATAAAAAAGGAAGGCATTTCGCCTTCCTTTTGTCAGTTATCGGCAAGATTGTAGCCGTTTTTCATCTGTTTGCTGGCTTCGGCAAGAATCTTTGTCAGGGTTTCGCTGGTGAGTTCCCTGGCCATTTTGCAGAGCTCGCCGTTGGCTTCCTGGAGAAGCTTCTCCTCCGGATTTTCCGTGAAGAGCCGGTCATAGGTAAGCACCAGTTCCCGGCCTTTGGTTGCCACGGCATTCTGATACCGGCCGATCTGCTGGATGCAGGAGGGATAATGGGGATCTGCAAGTGCTCCGATCAGGCGGCTGGCCCAGTAGAAGTTCTCCGTGGAGGTTTCGAGGGTGACGTTGCTGAGATAGGACGGGAGCCTGGGGACATTCGGATAGACCGGAAGCATGGCGGAGAAGGTAGTGGACCCGAAGCAGATCCACTCGAGGCCGCGGATGGCTTCGGGAAGACCAGGACGGATCTGGCAGATGGAGGTTACGCCGGTCCGGTTGATGCCGATGGAGCGGTACATGCCCCGTTTGCCGGTATTCTGGTTGGTGTAGGGATTGAAGGGAGTGCCCTGATAGTGGCCGGAAAGCAGGTAATGGAAATCCTCCACAGTCACCTTGCGGTCCGGTACCAGCGCCCAGGGAATATTGTCGCTCTCGGGGGTGAATTCCGCATCGGGACCATCCCAGGAATGGGAAGAGGGCGCCAGATACCTGCCCATGAACCAGGCTCGCGGCGTATTGTAGATGTGGTCCATATCCGTGCGGGACCCGAAGACGTCCCGGGGATTGAAGGCCCCGCCCTGATTCAGGTCGAGGGAATAGGCAGAGATGAATTCCCGCAGATCTGCGGAGCACAGATGCTCTTTCTGCTCTCCGAAAGCATCTTCCAGATCGAAATGGTCAAGGCCGAACTGGTTGGGCTGAATAACGCACACATCATCCGGGACGCGTCTGGCGATCCAGTGGTGCCCGCCGATGGTCTCCATCCACCAGACCTCGTTTTCATCATTGAAGGCGATGCCATTGGATTCATAGGTTCCGTAGCGCTCCAGCAGGGAAGCAAGGCGCAGCACGCCTTCCCGTGCGGAGTGGATATAGGGAAGCACCAGGACGATGATGTCCTCTTCGCCGATGCCGCCGGGGATATCTTTTTCACCGCGCCGCTGGGCTTTCTGATACCTTACCATGGGATCCGCGGAAAGGACCCGGGGATTGGAAGTGATGGTTTCCGTGGCAGTCATGCCGACGTTGGCGGCATTGATGCCCGTTGCCGCCCAGATTCCATTTTTTTTGGGGTCCACATTGGGGCAGGCCGTATAGCGCATGGGGGTCAGGGAAGAAAGGTCAATGGTGAGGTGGCCAATGACGCTCTGGTATTTCTGCGGCTGCCGGGAAGGCTCCACCACAATCATTTTCTTGACGTCAAAGGAACCGTCATCGGTACGGGCGATCATTGTGGAATGGTCATTGGTGGCATTTCTGCCGGCCAGGACAGTGGTACAGGACAAGTTTTTTTCCTCCTTTTGCAATATCGGGAAGACCGGAGCACCGGTCAGTCTTTCAGGGTAACGGTGCCGTTCATGCCGGGACGGACGGGGACATCCGGCGGCAGGGTAAGCCGCACGTCATAATAGGAAGCATTCTGGCGGGCGCTGCCCAGATTGCCGATGCGCGAAACGGTTCCCTGGAAGGTACGGCCCGGAAAGGCGTCCAGCGTGTAGGAGAGCGTGTCTCCGACATGGAGGGAAGGGTAGTCGAGCTCATCGATTTCACAGCGCAGTTCCAGGTTTGCGAGGTCCGTGATTTCACACAGCAGCTGCCCGCGGTAAACCAGGGTGCCGGATGTGACATACAGGGAAGAAAGGACGCCGGAAGCGGGGGATGCGATATCGGTGCCCGCATCGACAGGAGCGGAGGGGTCAACCACTTCAAAGAGGGGGCTGCCCTCCGCAATGCTCTGGCCGGCAGTGGCATGCACGGCAGTAACGCGGCCGCTGGCGGTGACGGAGATATCGGGGTAGCGGCTGACTTTGCCCTTGCCGATTTCATTGCTGGCGGTCATGTTGCTGTCCCGGAAGATGCGGACGTTATCGTCCAGGTCGAAGGGTCCGCTGAGAATTTCGACGACGTAATTGGGGGCGGAAACGCTGGTGACCGTGCCGGTACCCTTGTCGCTGCCGTTTTTCAGCCAGACAAATTCCCCGGCATGGATATAGCGGTTGTCATCATCATCATAGGCAGAAGAAGTGTTGGCAGCCAGGTACAGCGGATGCTCCGGCTCCAGAACCACCACGGCGCCGTAGTGCTGGGAGACACCGGCCGCATCGCTGCCCGGATGGGCAAAGACGGCGGCAACGGTTCCGTTCTGCGGGGCAAGGACGGGAGTGGTCTGCAGGGAAAAAAGCGTGTCTCCGGCCGCGACGCTGTCTCCTGCAGCATAGTCAAAAGGAAGCAGCGTGCCGGCATAGGGAGCGGTTATCTTGATGGTTCCCTTTGCGACGACGGCGGCGTCGGCAGTGGCGGCCAGGGCACTGCATGCGCCCAGGCAGAGAAGAGAGAGGCAGACGAGGAGAACAGCGATTCTTTTCATAATATCAGCTCCCTGTTATTCGACGGATTTGAGGGCTTCCACCATGTCAATCCGCTTGACCTTGCGCGTCAGGATAAGCTGCAGGAAAACGGAGAAGACAAAGGTGATGATGCCGGCCAGGAAAATCGTAAGGATGGTCGGTGTGCCGGAGTAGAATGCGGTTTCCGGTTCACAGGCATGCATGACGGCATCCGTCAGCAGAATGCCCGGATAGATTCCAAGGAAAATGCCCAGCAGGGTCAGAACAATGTTTTCCGCCAGAATGAGGTTGCGGATTTCCTTCTGGTGATATCCCAGGACCTTGAGGGTGGCATATTCCCGGATGCGCTCCACAAAGTTCATGAGGCCCATGCTGTAGCAGATGACGAATGCGAGGGCAAGCGCGATGCCTGTCAGCAGGGCGAAGACGGAATTGAGCGTGGAAAGCAGGTCCAGCATCTCGTTGATCTGCTCGGCAGGAAAGTCGATGGTTTCGACCTCTTCCATGTCGGCAAGCTGTTCGAGGCAGGCCGGCGTCGGGTTTTTAAGGTGTATGTCCGTGGGAACAAAGGCACCCCGGTGGAAGGACTCCCAGGTGCTGCTGGTCAGGTAGATGCCCTGGGAAAAGTTGTTTTCACACAGGTGGGAAACGGTCAGGTGCAGCGGCCTGTCATCCCCGGGGAACCAGACCTCCACGGTATCCCCCGGTGCAATCCGGAGAACCCGGGAGAGCTTGTAGGTAACGGCAATGTCTCCCCGGGAGAGCGGAAGGTAGGTGGTGCCGAAGCCGAGGTTCTGCAGTTCCTGGTCATCTTCCAGAACGGTAAACTGCACCGTGCGGGTTCCGGCTTCCGTCCGCAGGGAGATGCCCCGGGTCATGACGCACTCGACCCGTTCGGCATCCAGACGCCGGTCGTAGGCGTCTGCCGTGCCGGCCAGGGAGTTCAGGCTGGCACTGGCGTCATACCGGAGCGAGTGCAGATAATAATCCGAGGTCAGGATCTTGACGGAATCCTGCAGCCCGAAGGAGGTAATGATCAGCATGTTGCAGAAGAGGATCCCCAGGAAGAACATGAAGGCGCGCATCTTGTTGCGGAAAATGTTCCGGGTGATCATCTTAGCATTGAAGCCGAAGCGGCTCCACAGCGCGGGAATGCGCTCGAGCAGGATGCGCCGCCCGCCCTTGGGGGCTTTGGGGCGCAGAAGGCTGGCCGTGGTTTCCATCGCGGATTTGCGGTAGGTCCGCAGACAGATGCCGGCACTCATCAGGACGGTCAGCAGCACCATTCCCCATTCCTGCAGGGAAACCGGCGGATGCAGCTGATAGGGCATTTCATTCTGGGACATCAGGGCATTCCAGAGCACGTTGGGCAGGATGTAATGCCCCAGAAGCGTGCCGATGAGGCCTCCGATGAAAGAGGGCAGGATGGCATACTGCAGATAGTGGTGGCGGATTTTCCGCGCCGAAAAGCCCAGTGCCTTGAGCGTGCCGATCTGAAGACGCTGGTTGTCGATCATCCGCTGCAGGGTGGTCATGACGATGAGGGCGGCAATGAAGTACGCCAGCAGGGGAAAGATGTACGTCATGTTTTCAAACATCTGTGCATCGTTCTGAATGCGGGCGGTGGAAGTGTGGGCATCCCGGTTGATGACCAGCGCGGCAGGCAGGGCGGATTCCACTGCTGCCTGGACGTCATCGGACCGGACATCGCTGCCGGTAAATTTCACTACAATCTGGGTGAGCGGCAGGAAGGGCACCGACCGGCTGTTGACAAGAATGTATCCGTACCGGTCCGGATGCATGGAGACGCTGTTGCTGACCACGATGAATTCGGGACTGACCACAACGCCGCGGATGACAAAAGTGAGATAGGAGCCGTTGAACTTGAGGGTCAGACGGTCCCCGACCCCCAGCCCCTGCCGTTCCGCAAAACGCTCTTCAATGAGGCAGCCCCTGCGGTCGGAGGTATCGAGCAGTGCGCCGGTCCGCAGCAGCGGCCGGTTGATGGTCATCTCCCCGTCAAAAGCCATGACATTGACCCGGACATCATCGCCCAGGGTCGTGTCAAAATCCATGCTGCCCCGGGCAATGGCATCGCCGATGCCTTCGATGTTCCGCACTTTGGTAAGGGCAGTGCGGTCCGCTGAAGGCAGGGTGATGAAAAGGTCTGCCAGGGCATTTTCGGAAAAATACTTGTCAATGGTTTCCCGCGTCATGCGGGCCGTGCCGTCCAGTGCGGAAAAGGCAAAGGTGCCAAGGGCACACAGCGCAATGATGGACAGAAACTGCATGAAGGCATGAAGCATGTCCCGGTGCAGCTTGAGCCCCAGAATGTTGCGCCGCAGGACGGATTTCCTTACCATGAGATATCCTCCACTTGTTCCGGATGGGGATTCATTTCGACGCGCTCAATGGTTCCGTTCTTGACATGGATGACCTGCGTTCCCAGACGGGCGATGGTGGCATTGTGTGTGATGATGACTACCGTGGCATGATGGTCGCGGCAGATCTGGGTAAGCAGGGAAAGCACCTGCTGGCCGGTCCTGGAGTCCAGGGCGCCGGTGGGTTCGTCACACAGAAGCAGTGCGGGATTCTTGCACAGCGCCCTGGCGATGGAGACACGCTGCTGCTCTCCGCCGGAAAGCTGTGCCGGGAAATTGTGCAGACGGTCTGCCAGACCAACCTGCTTCATGATTTCCAGGGGATCCAGGGCATCATCGCAGACCTGCTGTGCCAGCTCCACATTCTCGATGGCAGTCAAGCTGGGCATGAGGTTATAGAACTGAAAAACAAAGCCCACATCATGCCGGCGGTATTCCGTGAGCTGGGGCCCGCGAAGGCCGGTAATCGTCTTCCCGCCCACGGAGATGGTTCCGCTGGTGGCCTTGTCCATGCCGCCCAGGAGGTTGAGCAGCGTGGTTTTTCCTGCGCCGGAGGGGCCGAGGACCACGCAGAAGGAACCTTTTTCAATGGAAAAGGAGACATCATCCAGTGCTTTGACAGTGGTGTCTCCTGATTCATAATATTTACAGACGTGTTCAAAGGTGATGTAAGACATGCATTCCTCCTTAGCGGGTGCTGGTGGCGGTCTTCAGGTCATCGTCATCCAGGAGCCCGTCAGCCTTCAGCATGTCAGTCAGCACGTCCATTTCACTTTCGAGATTGACAAACTGGTATTCATCCAGCGCATTGACTTCCCGCTTGAAGGCAATGTCAATTTTTCCGAGGGCTTCGGAGATGCGGCTGCGCACCTCGCGGGCTTTGGGCGTGTATGCGTTCTTGTCAAGCTTGGCCCGGGCATCCAGCAGGCGCAGGGTGGTGGGCAGGTAATAGCGCAGGAAAGTGCGCAGGTCTGAAAGGAGTTCCGGCCTTTCCTCCAGCATCCGGAGGATCTGACGGCAGCTCTTTTCAATGGAATCGATCTGTGCGGAGAGCGCCGGATCCGGAATAAGGTCGTTTGCCCTGCGGATTTCCCGGAGGGCGAGGTTGCCCTGACGGATGACTTCCGGAACATCCGCATTGGTATCCACGTTGAAAACGAAAGGCTCTTCCTTGGCGGAGGAAGTGTGGGGAGCATCGAAAATGACGCGCCGTCCATTCTTCTGTGCACGGGCCTTCTGGGCTTCCGCTTCCTGCTCGTTCATGACGGTATAGCCGTCCCCGTAAACCGTGCTGCGGTCATCCTGCCGGGTATAGGTGTAGTCCGTTTCGCCTGTACTTTCCGTTTCTTCATTATCTTCCGTTTCCTGCTCCATCCTGGTCAGGACGTAGAAAACGGTGTAAACGACAATGGGGCCGATCGGGCCGCCGACCAGCAGGGAGGCCAGATACCATATCCAGCGGGGAAGAAGGTCGAGGTTTCGTTTGAGACGACGTGCCGAAGATTTTCTGCTCATGGTCAAATACCCCGTGCGCCCAGCAAAAGGGCAACGCAGCTAGTCGGTGGAAATCCGACCTG
>CAMVHE010000110.1 GCA_947167215.1 uncultured Clostridia bacterium | reverse complement strand
CCCTTCACTACCCGGACCGAATGGATGAACCAGATCTTTGCGCCTGGATTTAACAACTACTGGGATTATTATGTAGAAGATGGCGTTGTCAAGAACGGCCTCACCGAAGACAGCCGCTATGAATATCTGAAGACCATGGCCAAGTGGTACAAGGAAGGCCTGATCGATCCCGATTATCTGACCCACACCAAAGCCAACGATGGCCGTGCTCTGATGGCCAGCGGCAAGGCATTTGCCACCAACGATGCTTCCGGCGGCGGCACTTCCAACATTATTCCTCCGCTGCTTGAGGCTGGACTTATCCAGGACGAAAGCGACATTGTGACCACGGTTCCTGTAACTGCTGTCAAGGGCGAGAACGCAAAGTTCGCAAAGATGAACAACCTCTATGATGCCTCCGGTTCTTCTGCCGCTATTTCCAAGCGTCTCGCAGACGAAGGCGGAAAGAAGCTTGAAGCAGCTCTTTATCTGCTTGACTGGATGTATTCCGAAGAAGGACACATGGTGAACTGCTTCGGTGTTGAAGGAGTTTCCTACAACATGGTCGACGGTTATCCCACCTTTACGGACCTCATTCTTCACAATCCGGACGGACTTAACGTGGCTGCTGCCCTGTCCATCTATGCACGTGCACATCAGAACGGACCTGTGGTACAGGATACCCGTATTTTTGACCAGTACTATGCATACTCTGCTCAGGTTGCGGGCATGAAGCTCTGGACCAAGACGGACTTCGGCAATTACATGTTCCCGGCAGGTGCTGCTGTTGCGACGGATGACGCAGATGATTTTGCAACCATCACCACCAACATCAAGACCTATAAGGAAGAAATGGAAGCCAAGTGGATCACCGGTCAGGAAGAGCTGACGGAAGAAGCTTGGAAGGCCTATGTAGCCCAGATGGAAGCTTACGGCATGAGCCGTGCCATCGGTTACAAGCAGGCTGCTTATGACGCTTTTATGGCAAATTAATCCTATAACGGACTGCAGGAGCCATATGGCTCCTGCAAGTCCCTGTTTTTGGAGAGCCGGCATGGAATTGTCCGTTCTCCAAAAACAGGAAACAGAAAGGATACGATTTTATGTGGCAAGAAGAAATACTTTCCCTGGTAGACCTGACGAGACCGGAATTTGCGGAAGCACTGCAATTGCAGCAGAACGGAAAAATCCAGGAAGCGGCAGAAGCGGTGCTGAATCATTTCAGAACACGGAAAACGCCGGTTCCCCTGTTCAGCTTTGATGATTTGAAACAGGGGTCAGCCGATGAAATCATTCTTCAGGATGCGGAAGAAGTGATGAACCATACGTTGTATGGATATACGTTTAATGGGCCGGTGGACTGGCATTTCAATCCTACGGATGACGCCGCCCATGACAACGAATGGAGCTGGTCCCTGTATCGTTTCATTTTCTGGCAGTCACTGGCAAGAGCATATGCGATGACGGGAGATGAAAAGTATCCCCGGGAAGCAGTTTCCCTGCTCAGAAGCTTTCTGGCAGCATGGCCGATTGAGGATTTCCTTCAGGATGAACAGGGCTATATTCAGAAGCATGCATATCCTTCCTATCCCTGGAGGCATATTGAAACGGCAATGCGCCTGTATACGGCATTCCTGCCCTGTTTCTGTGCTTTCCGTGAAAGCCAGGCTTTTGATGGCCCGGGCATGGCAGACTTCCTTTCTGCTATCCGGATTCATGCCGATTATCTTGTAACGCACTATACCAACCATGAAAAGAGCTCCAACTGGCTTACCATGGAAAGCGGAGCGCTGCTTCAGACGGCCATTCTTTTCCCGGAACTGAAGGGCGGGGAAACGTGGATGCGCTGCGGATATCAGCGTGTGATGCATGAACTGCGCTATTCCTTTGACAACGATGGCGTGCACATGGAGAGGACAACGATCTACCATATGGTGGCAACGATTTCCTATTTCCAGTGCGTACGGTTATGCGAACTGAACAGCATCCCGGTGGCACCTTATGCCCGGGATACGTTTATCCGCGCATGTGAGTTCATCATGCGCCAGGTGAAACCGGATTTTTCCACTCCGATGATCGGAGATGCAGACCGGGACGATCTTCTTGCCCGCCGCTGTGATACTTCGCTTTACGAAGGAATGAATCTTTCGATGGACCCGAAGGAACTGAATGAAATGCGTGCTTTCTTCCGTCAGATGGCAGAATGGACCGGCCGGGAGGATTTCCTGTGGTTTGCAACCGGCAGAAAAAAGGGAAGCTCTCCCGTGGAACGGAATTTCTCCATGAAGGAAGCTGGAATCCATATCATGCGTACAGGCTGGGGACCGGAGGACAGCTATATGCATATTCATGGCGTACAGCTTGAACGGGGAGAAAAAAGTACACACAGCCATAATGATACGGGCCACCTGGAACTGAATATCTGCGGCGAAGACATCCTGACCGACGGAGGACGGTATATCTACAACCAGTCCATCTGGAAAAACTGGAGGCACTACTTTACTTCTGCGCTGGCACACAATACGCTTTATGTGGATGATCTGACCATGGGAGCAGTGCCGGGAGTCAGCAGGGTACGCGGCGTGCGGATGTTCCTGCATCATTTCGAAGAAAACAGGGATTATGCCATTATTGATGTCAGCCATAATGGCTATGTGTTTACGGATGATCCGGTATACCATCGCAGGCGGGTACTTCGGCTGTCCCAGGACCTTTTTGTCATTGATGATGAAATAACGGGAACGGGACTTCAGCCGCATGATTTCAGACTGCTTTTCAACTTTGCCCCGGGGATTCTTTCCGAGGAGTCCGGAAGGTTTGTTTATACGACTGCGAAAGAACGGAAATATGGGATCAGCGTTCAGTCCAATGTACCGATGAAACAGACGGTGCTGGAGGGTTCGGAAGACCCCATTGGAGGATGGATCAGTTACGGATATTCCAGAAGGGTGCCGGCGCCTCAGCTGACCTGTGCCTATGAAGGGAAAGCGCCTTTCCGGGTTGTGACGGTGATCGGACCGGCAGCAGATGAAGTGCAATGCCGGGTTGAGCAGAATCGAACAGAGGTCCGTGTAGATGGAATGGCTCCGTTTACGCTGTTTATCGAAGGGGACCGGATTGAAAGGAGCAGGCTATGAAGATCGGTTTTTGTGCAAAGCCGGGACAGTTATCGGATATGATAAATGCAGGCTATGATTATATGGAACCGCCCGTGAATGCCATTGCGGCCATGACACCGGAAGACTTTGAGGATTTTGCACGAAAAGTAAAGGAAGCGAAACTGTCGACGCCTTCCTTTAATCTCCTTTTCCCTAAAACCCTTTCCCTGCTGAAACGGGAGACCCGGGATTCGGAGATCGCGGATTATCTCTCGCTTGCTTTCGAAAGAGTCCGGAGACTGGGAGGATCCCTGGTAGTCTTCGGCAGTGGGAAAAGCAGGAATCGGCCGGACGGAATCAGCTACGGGGAAGCTTTTCTGCGCCTTGCTGACGTTTGCCGTATGGCCGCGCAGATGGCGGAACAGCATGGACTGACGATCGCAATCGAAGCACTCAACCGGACAGAGACCAACATGATCTGCTCTCTGCCGGAAGCTGCAGATCTTGCAGCCGTTGTTTCTCATCCCTGCCTGAAGGTGCTGGCAGATTATTATCATATTCGAAAAGAGTTTGAGCCCATCGAGGAGATCATTCGAATCGGAGGCGTCATTCATGCCCACATCGCTACCGAAGAAGGGCGGCTTGCTCCCGTTTCAGAGGAACCGGCTTTTTCTGATTTCTTCAAAGCACTCAAACAGACAGGATACGAAGGCAACCTCAGTGTGGAAGGAAAATGTGAGCACCTGGGAGAGAGCGGACCTTTTACAGCTGCTCTTCTGCGAAAACTTTGGGAGGAAGCATGATGGATAAAGTACGCTATGGAATCATTGGCTACGGCAAGATCGGAAGTCAGCATGTGGGCAAGATTCTGGAAGGGAAAGTTCCCAATCTTCAGATCACTGCCATCGCCGATGTGGACGGGGAGCGGCTACGTCTTGCCAAGGAAAAGCTCGGTGACGATGTCCGGTATTTTTCCTCTGCGGAGGAGCTGATTGCCTCGGACGCCTGTGATGCGGTTCATATCTGTACTCCGCACTATCTGCATCCGGGTATCGCCATTAAAGCACTGAATGCCGGCAAGCATACGCTGGTGGAAAAACCGGCAGGGGTCTATACGCGCCAGGTCAGAGAAATGAATGCAGTGGCATCGGCCCATCCGGAACTGGTGTTTGCCATGGATTTCAATCAGCGCACGGACCCCGTGTATCGCAAGGCGAAGTCTCTGGTGGAAGAGGGAGTTCTGGGGGAGATTGTGCATACGCACTGGCTGATTACCAACTGGTATCGTTCCCAGAGCTATTATGACCAGGGGGGATGGCGTGCCACGTGGCGAGGGGAAGGCGGAGGCGTGCTCCTCAATCAGAATCCCCATAACCTGGATATGTGGCAGTGGATTGTCGGCCTGCCTACCCGCGTAAGGTCTCAGGTGTATTACGGAAAACACCGGAAGATTGAAGTGGAAGATGACGTTGTGGTCATAACAGAATATGCCAATGGAGCAACGGGAACATACATTACTACGGTGATCGATGCGCCTGGAACCAACCGCCTGGAGATTGACGGAACACGCGGCCGCATGGTGATTGAAAACGGGAAGATTCATCTGGACCGGCTCGAGATGCCGGAACCTGAATTCAATGCCATGTGGACAAAAGGGCTTGGAAAACCAAAGATGGAAAGCATGGATGTTCCGGTAGAAGGCGTTTATACGTCCCATTCCGGTATCATGGAGAACTTCTGTGATGCTGTTCTGCATGGAACGCCGCTTATTGCCAACGGCCAGGAGGGGATACGCGGGCTCATGCTGTCCAATGCGATCCATCTGTCCGACTGGCTTGGCGGCCGCTGGGTTGATCTTCCTGTGGACGAAGATCAATTCTGCGAATTGCTGGCTGCCCGATGCGGCGGATCGCTGCCGGTGTAAGGGGGATGAAGATGAGAAGCATTGGAGTTGGAATCATCGGATGCGGCATGATTTCCGTCAATCATTTTCATGCTTTATCCAAACTGGAAAACGCGCATGTTACGGCAGTCTGCGATATCGATCCGGAAAAAAAGAAAAGTGCATCCAGTCAGTATCAGGTGACAGGCTACACGGATTACCGCGATATGCTGAAAGATCCGCAGGTTGAATCCGTGCATATCTGCACACCGCATTTTCTTCATGCGGAAATGACGATTGCTGCCTTGCAGGCGGGCAAGCATGTGCTTTGTGAAAAGCCCATGGGAATGAGTATTCAGGAAGCGGAAGCGATGAAAGCAGCTGCGGAAAAGAGCGGAAAGCAGCTGACCGTGTGTTTTCAGAACCGTTTCAATGGCGCAAGCAAACGCATGAAGGAGATTATCACCAAAGGGACTTTGGGAGCTTTTCGCGGCGGCAGTGCCTTTGTGGCCTGGAATCGGGGAGAAAACTACTACGAATCCAGTCCCTGGCGCGGAAGCTGGCAAAGGGAAGGCGGTTCCGTACTGATCAATCAGGCAATCCATACGCTGGACCTGCTGAAATATCTGGTGGGCCCGTTGCAGGTTCAGTCTGCGACAATGTCCGCAAAAAGGCTTTTTTCTGTGATTGAGACAGAGGATACCTGTGACATGCTTCTGGTCGGCAGGGAAGGAAGCCGGGTCCTTTTCTATGCCAGCAACTGCGGGGTTTCCAATCTTCCTGTCCAGATGCATCTTACTTTCGAAGCGGGTGAGCTGCACTTGAACGGCAGTTTGCTGACCATTCGTGATGCGGATGGCAGCAGGATGGAAGATTACACCGAAGCGCTTGCGGTGGGAAAGGATTATTGGGGCAGTGGGCATGGGCCGCTGATTGCGGACTTTTACGACAGACTCCAGGAAGGCAGGTCGCCTGCCATTCTGCCAGAGGATGCCATGGAGACGATGCAGCTGCTGACTGCCGCTTATGAAAGCGAAAGCAACATCAGGAGGAGAAAACCATGCAGGCAATAAGAAAAAAGAGGTCTCTCCGGCAACGGATCTATCTGGATCTGAAAAAGCACGGACGGTTATATCTGTTATTCCTTCCGGTCTTTATCTACTTCGTAGTTTTCAAATATGCTCCGATGGCCGGACTGGTTATTTCTTTTGAAGACTATAAAGCAGCCAGGGGAATCTTTGGAAGCAAGTTTGTCGGGATGAAGCATTTCATCAATTTCTTCCAGGATCCTTTCTTCCCGAGACTGCTGCGCAACACATTTACGATTGCTATTTCCACTTTGCTCTTTTCTTTCCCCATGCCGATCCTGCTGGCATTGCTTATCAATGAACTGCGTTCGAGAAAGCTCAGCAGAACTGTGCAGACCATATCCTATATTCCGCATTTCATTTCCACGGTGGTCGTATGCGGCATTATCCGTGATCTGGTCAGCAGAAGCGGCGGCGTTACCATGATCCTGCATACGTTGTTTGGGATGCCAGTCACCAACATGCTCTATGAACCGGCATATTTTGTACCGATTTACATTGCTTCCGATATCTGGTCGAACATCGGATGGAATTCCATCGTGTATCTTTCCGCCCTTACGGCGATTGACCAGGAACTCTATGAAGCTGCTGTCGTGGATGGCGCAAATAAATGGCATCAAATTATCAATATCACCATTCCCTGCCTCCTGCCGACGATTGTCATCATGTTTATCCTGAAAGTAGGAAAGATGTTTGATGTAGGGTATGAGAAGATCATGCTTCTTTACACGCCGCTGACCTATGAACGTGCGGATGTTATCAATACGTATGTGTATCGCCGCGGCTTTGCTGAAAATGTCAACTTCAGCTATTCCACAGCGGTAGGCTTCTTCAATTCCGTTGTCTGCTTTGTACTGGTCTTTATCACCAATAAGATTACGCAGCGCCTGGATGGCAACAGTCTGTGGTGAGAGGGGGGAGAATCATGAAAAACAGTAAACCCAGAATTAAGACACCGACGGGAGAACGTATTTTCTATGTGGCAGACAGCCTGCTGATGATTTTCCTCTGTGTTCTGATACTGATTCCCCTCGTACATGTACTGGCGGGTTCCTTCAGTGATGGGGTTTCTTACATGTCCCACGAAGGGCTTCTTCTGTTCCCGCTGAATCCGACGCTGGATGCATACCGTTCCGTCATTGGAAATCAGAACATCTGGAGCGGTTACCGGAACACGATTTTCATTGTAGTTGTCGGTACGGTTCTCGATATGCTCTTTACGCTGGTGGCTGCCTATGTTCTCTCCAGAAAAGGATATATGCTGAAGCGCTTCTTTACGATCATGGTCGTTTTCAGCATGTATTTTTCCGGAGGAATGATTCCCTTTTTCCTTGTTGTACGCTCTGTCGGCCTGTATAAATCCATCTGGTCGCTCATAATTCCGTCTCTGGTGAATGTGTTCAATCTGATCATCATGCGTACGGCAATCATGGGAGTACCGGACAGTCTGGAAGAAAGTGCGCAGCTGGACGGAGCCGGGCATCTGACCATTCTTTTCCGAATCATTGCACCGCTGGTACTTCCGACGGTAGCAGTTGTTACGCTCTATTATGCAGTTTCCCATTGGAACAGCTGGTTTAACGCGATGCTGTTTATCAAGGATAGAAGCCAGTATCCTCTTCAGCTGATTCTTCGTGAAATCCTGATACTGTCTGACACCGATGAGGATTTCACCATGAGTGAAACAATTCAGTTTGCAACGATTGTTGTTGCAACGGTTCCCGTGCTGTGCATCTATCCGTTCATCCAGAAGTATTTCGTCAAAGGCGTCATGGTCGGCGCCGTAAAAGGCTGAAAGGGGAGAAGACGCTTGCGTATTCCTTATGATACGATGAAGAAAGAATTTCTCCGCGTGCTGTACAAGTATGACATCACCGGAGAAAGGGCAGAACTGTCTGCGACGCTTTTTGCAGATGCCAGCAGAGACGGCATCTATACCCATGGACTGAACCGCTTCCCGAAATTCATCAAGAGCATCAATGATGGCTCCGTGGATGTTCATGCGGAGGCAACCATGGAAGCGGATCTGGGAATGCTGGAACGCTGGAATGGGCATCGCGGATGCGGTAATCTCAATGCTTACCGCTGCATGGAACGGGCCATCGAGCTCGCAAAGGAGCGCACCATCGGCGTGGTGGGACTGGCCAATACCAATCACTGGATGCGTCCCGGCAATTACGGCCTTCTTGCAGTCCGTGAGAACTGCATTGGCATTCTTTTCACCAATACGGTTCCGAATATGCCGCCATGGGGCGGACGCGATGCCCGTCTTGGCAACAATCCGGTGGTTTTCGCTGTCCCCAACGGGGATGAAGCCCCTGTTCTGCTGGATGTGGCTGTTTCCATGTATTCCTATGGCAAACTGGAGAGTTATGCACGGCAGGGAAAACCGCTGCCCGTGGATGGCGGTTTTGATACGAACCAGCAGATTACCAGGGACGCTGGTGAAATACTGAAGACCCATCAGGTGCTGCCGATAGGCTACTGGAAGGGCAGCGGTATTTCCCTGATGCTTGACCTGGTTGCATCTGCACTTTCAGGAGGGAGAACCTCCCGCCAGGTGGGAGAACTGCCCACGGAGACGGAACTCAGCCAGGTATTTGTTGCCATTTCTCTTGACCGGCTTCCGGATGGAAAAGACTTTGCGGCAAGAGTACGGGATACACTCACGGACATGATGAGTTCGACGCCGGTGGACCCGGAACGTCCGGTTTATTATCCGGGTGCCAACATGATGAAGACCCGGATAGAAAACCTCGAGAAAGGCATTCCGGTGGAGGAGAGCGTATGGAAAGCAGTTCTGGCGCTGTAACGAAATGGATTCCGGGTGTGGTATCCGCAACCTTTAAAAAGACCGCTCTGACTGCGGAGGATATTCTTCTTCTTTCCGGGGAATGCGGTCTGCGCACCATCGAGTGGTCCGAGAACGTTCATGTTTTTCCCTCGGACTGCTCAGGCGCGGAGCTGCTGAGCAGAAAGACAAGGGATGCAGGACTCTCAGTAGCGGCATACGGTTCTTATTATCGTATCACCGGGAGGCCGCATGTGGATCCGGATTTCAAGGCATCCCTTGCGGCAGCAGAAGCACTTGGAGCTCCGGTTATCCGGATATGGGCCGGGGAGAAACCATCCGAAAGCGTAACGGAAGAGGAGTTCCTAAGCATGGCCCGGGAGGCAGATGAGGCTGCGGGCATTGCCGCGGATCTGGGTATCCGGGTTGCTTTTGAATGGCACAAGAATACGCTGACAGATACCAATGAATCGGCTGCCCGGCTTATCGCTGCCGCACACAACGACAACCTGTACTGTCTCTGGCAGCCTACGGTAGCACTGTCTCCGAAGGAGCGCGTAGAAGGTATCCAGAAAATGCAGAAGTATCTGCTGAATTTTCATGTTTATTCCTGGCCGGATGGAAAACGGGGACCGCTTAATGAAGCGGAATGGTATCTCTATTTCTCTGCAGCCCGACAGATGGGCGGAACCCATGCGGCAATGCTTGAGTTTGTAAGAGATGATTCCATGGATCAGTTCAGGGAGGATGCATCCCGACTGCTTCATGTACTGGAAAGTGGGGATTGGAATGGCTGATTTGACAGTTAAATCGATGGGGATGATCAACCCCTTTGTCGTAGCATCTTCTCCGGCAACACAGGGAGCAAGAAATGTTCTGAAAAGCGCCAAAATGCGTCCGGGCGCAATTGTGATGCGCAACTTCGGCCATGGAAGCGGGGGCGGCGGCTATTTCTATCCCGGTGCTCAGGCTGCATTCCGCGGGGAACCCTGCTATCATTCCCATGCAGTTGGCAGACAGGTTCCGGACGAAGTTTCAACGCTGGAACAGTATTGTGAAGAAGTCCGGACAGCGAGAAAGAATCTCGACAGTGACATCAAGCTGTGGGTTTCTGTCGGACATTACAGCGATATTGTGAAGGGCGGAAACTGGGAAAAGGACTGGATCCGGCAGGCACAGGAACTGTCGCTTGCGGGTGCGGACGCACTGGAACTGCATTTCAACACACCCGGTGTTGCAGTTGCAAAAGACAGAATCTTTGATTACTATGAGCTGGTACGGCACTGTACCACCATGATCAAGAAAGCAGCAGGGGAAGGCGTCAAAGTCATGGTAAAGCTGGCGGTAGAAGGCTGTGATGTGCTGACAAGCATGAGAATTGCGCAGGCCGCCGGTGCGGATGCCGTCGGACCGACTGCAAGATGGAAAGCATTCTGCATGGACCTGGACTGGCGCAGGACGCAGCCTCGTCCCGGTTCCGGATACGGCGGAACCCAGGCGAATCCTATTGTAAGCTATGCCGTTGCTGAAGCACGGAATAATGGAATCACGCTCCCGATTTATGCAGGCGGCGGAGTATTCTCGTTCGATCAGGCCGCTCGGTTCATTATGGCAGGAAGCGAAATGGTCCAGCTGGGCGCCCTTGCCTGTTCCGGCGGCACGATGGCCTGTGCAAAGCTGATCAGGGATCTTTCTGACTGGATGGATAAAGCAGGATATCCCGACATGGAGAGCCTGCAGGGAGATGCACTTACTCTGTTTAATATGTCTCCCGATTTTGCGAAAGACCGGCAGAACCGCCTTGGGGATGCATATCAGGAGGCACAGGTAGATGCTGCCAAGTGCATCGGATGCGGGAGATGTGAAGATGTCTGCTGGCATGAAGGGATTTCCGTGAATGACCATAAGGCTATGAAAACGGACAAGTGCATTGGCTGCGGGTATTGTTTCCAGGTTTGCCCGACAGGCGCGCTCAAGGTCCCGGCCGGCGATATTCTTGCCAGCGCTTTCACCAGATAAATCGCGGGTAAACCGTTAAAACCCTGGAAATGAATTCAGACTGCATTACCGATGTCTGCTCTGCAGGCAAAGCCCATCAGCGTTGCTGATGGGCTTTATACGTTGTATGACAGGTTCTTTGGGTTCATATTCTCTGTATCATACAGGATTATGGTGCGGGCACCACCAGCTGACGAAACCTTGAAATTGGAAAAAAGTGAAAAATGCACAAAACAAGTCGCCTTTTTGTCTTTGCCGTGTGTAAAATCTGTGTTTCCCGGCTAGGACTCTTTTCTTTTGGGGTATTTGGGTGTAAAATAGAAAATGTTGAATTATGGGAATATGAGGTGAATACATGAACGTGCAATTTGAATGGCGCGGGATTCGCGTGTCCATACGACAGGAAGGCCAGAAAGGGCGGGGGCTTCTGTTGTTGCACGGATGGATGTGTTCGGCCGAGATGATGAGCGGCATTCAAATGGCGATGGCTCCGCATATGCGGACCGTCGCACTGGATTTTCCGGGGCATGGTCAGAATGGAAGGGCAACACCGCCGCCTACTCCCTGGGGAGTACCGGAATATATGGAGCTGTGTGCAGAGATCATCCGGCAATTTGATCTTGCGCCCTGCGATATCATTGCCCATTCCTTTGGTGCCAGAGTAGCCATTCTGCTGGATACGACCTATCCGGAGATGGTGGGAAGAATGATTCTGACCGGTGCGGCCGGAATCCGAAGGCCGCAGACGGAACATGACCAGAAGAAAG
>CAMVHE010000109.1 GCA_947167215.1 uncultured Clostridia bacterium | reverse complement strand
TTCTATAACAAATAATGATGGTTTTGGATATTTTCTTTCTGATGATGGTATTGAAGTAAATATGGCCGTAAATCTTGGAACTCGCGGAGCAGATGCTGCCAGAAATCTGGTCGAATACTGTAATTATCAGGGAGATTCAACCTGGAGCAGAAAACGCAAGGAAAACGGATCGGAAGAACCATACGGAATCAGGACATGGTGCCTTGGAAACGAGATGGATGGTCCATGGCAGATCTGTCATAAGACGGCCGAAGAGTATGGACGTACGGCGGTGGAAGCCGGCAGACTGATGAAAAAGGTCGATAAGCAGATCGAACTGGTTCTCTGCGGGTCAAGCAATACGACGATCAGTACATTCCCGCAATGGGATCTGTCCGTGCTGGAAGAAGCTTATGATATTGCCGACTATATTTCTCTGCATAACTATTTTTCAATTGTAAACAACAATATGGAAGATTTTCTGGCCTCCAACCTGGAAATGGAAGATCAGATCGATACCATTGCGGCCGCTTGTGACTGCATTAAAACAAAGGTCAGGAGCAATAAAACAATCAACCTGTCATTTGATGAATGGGGAATCTGGAACAGAGAAGAAACAGCAAACCGTAAGAAATGGAAATTTGACTGGGATGACAAGAACGCCATCAGTGAAGGCAGCTACAGTTTTGCGGATGCGCTTCTGACGGGGGAACTTCTGATTTCATTTATTAATCGCGCGGATAGAGTAAAAATCGCCTGTCAGGCACAGCTGGTCAATCACCTGTCACTTTTTAATACTGTCAAAAACGGGCCGGTTTGGAAACAGACTATTTTCTATCCCTTCCTGTACACATCCAGATATGGCAGAGGGACAGCGCTCAGGGTTTCAAAAGAGAGCCCGGTATATGATGGACAGAAACATAAAAATGTTCCTTCCATTGAAACAGCAGCAGTTGTGAATGATGAAAAAAGGACCCTTACGCTCTTCATTGTAAATCGGGATCCTGAAAGTGATATTTCTGCCGAAATAGTTCTGAGCGGATTTGAATCACTTAGAGAGGTCGAACACATCCTTTACAGATGTGATGATCTTGAAGCAGTCAATTCAGCAGAACATCCGGATCAGGTCGTTCCTGAAAATGTTCCGGTTTCAGAAGATATTATTACGTGCAGCTACGAAGCAGAACTTGAAAAGTGCACATGGCACATGATCCGCTTCGAGTATTAATAAATCACCTATGAAAGGAGAAACTGACATGAAGCTAAGAAATGCGCTATTGATGGGTATGACTGCTATGATGCTCACAGCAGCCGGAGGAGGCATTGTAATGGCAGAGGAACCGGTGGAAGTGGAATACTGGTGTCTGTTTGGCGGTGCTGACGGAGAGACGATGACAAAAATGGTCGATACCTTTAATGCAGAATATGAAGGTAAGATCCATGTCAACTGTATTACTCAGGATTGGGACAATTACTATACAAAGATCAAAACGGCCATTCTTGGAGGAGAATCTCCGGATCTTTGCAACTCTCATGATGAGTATGTAAACGGACTGATCAAAGACGGATTTATCATTCCGATAGATGATGAAGCTGCAAAACTCGGCATTGAATTTGACTATGAAAACTATATTGATAAAATCAATCAGCTGAAGTCAGATGACCATATTTATGCAATTCCCATGGATTGCCTCCAGCTTCTTCTTGATTACCATAAGGACATGATTGCTGAAGCCGGTCTTGCCGATGAGAATGGAAATCTTGTTCTTGAAGACGGAATTGAGGGCTTCCTGAAAGCTGTTGACCAGCTGAACAATACGCTTGAAGTACCTGGTTTTGCAATCAATCCTTCCGGGTCTATTCCGATGTACCTTTTCAATTCTCTTTATTATCAGTGTGGCGGGGAAGGAACATTCGTAAATGATGCCGGAACAGAGTTCATTGCCGATAAAGAGACTGCTGTAAAAGCCATGGATATTTTCCAGCAGATTGGTCAGGCAAGTCTTCAGAATGTAGAGAATATCTCGGATCTGTTTATTCAGAAGAAGGTTGCCATGGTGATCGAAGGTGCATGGCAGATGAATTATCTGAGAAAGAATTCCGACGATTACGGAGTTCAGTCGCTTCCGCTGTTCGGAGATACTTACAAATCTGCAATTTACAGCCATACTTTTGTTCTTCCCAATAAGCCGGAGAGGACAGATGAGGTTACAGCTGCAACACTTGAGTTTGTTAAATGGTTTAGTGATCATAATGATATGTGGGCTGAAGCAGGTTCCGTTCCCGCATATATTCCGGCTCAGGATACAGAGCTGATGCAGAGCTACCCGATGCATGAATATTTTAAAGGAGCAGTTGCTTATGCAACCCCGTTCACGGCGACCGCACCGTTTGCCCTGAAAGGTTCCGCAGAAGTGAATGAACCTCTTGGCAAATTGGCAAGAGGGGAAGTAACACCGGAAGGCTGCTTTGATGAAATGTATCAGAGACTTACATCTTCTTTTAACTAATTAATCCTAGCCAGAGACAGGAGCCCGGATTGATTCCGGACTCCTGTTTTAGATAGAGGAGGCAAGGAGGACGATATGTCAAAGAAAAGAAAGCTTTTCAAAAAATATGAGGGATTTCTCTACCTCGTGCCTTTTTTAAGTGTATATCTTCTTTTTGTATTCGGTATGCTGGTGATGACAGTCATCTTAAGCTTTACAGATTATAAGCTGATTGGAGATACCACCTTTTCGGGTATAAAGAACTATACACGATTATTTGCAGACAGAATTTACTGGGAAGCATTAAGAAATACGACGGTGTTTGTTGTAATCTCAACACCGGTTTTGATCGGAGTGCCGTTTTTGCTTGCCCTTTTGATCGAGCATCCGCGTCTTCCGCTAAGAGGTTTTTTCAGAACAACTTATTTTGCCCCGCAGGTTATTGCTGTATCAATCGTTGCATATATTTTTCAGTTTATGTTTCAGCCGTATACAGGATTGATCAACAATCTGCTGAAAAATGCGCATCTTCTGAAGGAAAGCTCGGAGATTTACTGGCTGATGAATGTTGCTCTGGTCTGGGTTGTAATTGTCATTGAGACCCTATGGTGGACAGGGGGTTTTAATATGATTTTGTATATTGCAGGAATGCAGGATATCCCGGACGATTTATATGAATGTGCGTCTCTTGACGGTGTATCTTACTGGCAGAAGGTCAGATATATTACTTTTCCATTGCTGTCAAGAACTCACATTACAATCCTGTTTCTGCAGCTGATTGCTTCCTTTAAGGTATTTGGGCAGATTTTCCTACTTACCGCAGGAGATCCGGCAGGTGCTACGAGAACTTATATTCAGTATCTGTATGAGCAGGGATTCAGAGTATTTGAAATTGGCCGTGCATCAGCGGCATCTGTCGTATTAATGCTTATTATCCTGATTGTTTCATTTGTTCAATTCACGATTACATCAAGAAAAGCGGAGAAAGTAGTAGGGTAGGAGGATAAAAAGTGAAAAGAAAAACACGATCAAAAATAATTGTACTTATTATCGCTCTTATACTTGCATTTATCTGGTGGCTTCCGATGGTCTGGGCTTTTATTGTATCAATAAAACCGGTCGGCTCTGTCGTAACAGATATGAATACCTGGCTGGTGCCTCCGTTCACACTTGATAACTTTCATTACGTATTCAACAACAGCCAGGCAAATATTGTCCGCTGGATTATGAACAGTGCAATTGTTTCGATAGTGGTAACATTTGGCGGAGCCATTCTTAGTACAATGGCTGCATACGGGTTTTCCAGATTTAACTTTCCCGGCAAAAGGATATGGTTTTGGATCATTATGGCAGGAATGATGATCCCCATGCACAGCCTTATGATTCCTATGTACCTGCTGTTCAGAAGTCTGAAAAGCCTTAATACCTATGCTTCACTTATTCTGCCGGGTCTGGGATCGTCATTTGGCGTTATTTTGCTGAAACAGTTTATGGATGGACTTCCACAGGAACTGTTTGATGCGGCGGAGATAGATGGAGCAAATTCCATGCGTATCATGGTCTCAATCGTAATGCCGCTGGTAAGACCGGCCATGGCTTCAATGATGATCTTCACTTTTACACAGCGCTGGAATGATTTCATCTGGCCGTTTATATCAATAACAAATCAGAAGATCATGACGATTCCGGTCGGAATTGTTTTCTTCAGAGGGCAGAGCGGTGACATGAGTATGGGGTATTTTATGGCAGCAACTGTAATAGCAGTCCTTCCGGTATTGATTGTTTTCTTTATTTTCCAGAAAAGGATTGTAAAAGGAGTTGCATTCAGCGGTATTAAAGGATAATCAGTCAGGGCGATCTTCCTGAGGAGTGTGACCGAAATATTTTTTATAAGTATTACTGAAGTAATTAGAGTCAGTGTAACCGCATTGCGTTGCTATCTCATAGATCTTCAATCTGGTGGTTGAAAGCAGACGATGTGCTTCCTCCATTCGTATTCTTTTCAGAAATTCCCAAAGACTTTCATTATATTCATGGTGGAAGTTACGGCAAAGGGTGTATTTGCTGATAAAGAACTTTTTGGAAAGTTTTTCAAGGGTGATATTTTCTGAATAATGAGACAGCAGATAGTGCCGTACATCCTGTAAAGAGGCAGGGTTATGCCCGTCAGACTGTTGAAAAAAATATTTAGTCATGCAGGTAATAACTATTTCAACCAGTTCAGACAATGAAGTGGCAGAATAAATTCCACTTCTGACAGATAATACCGACTCATCAATGTTTCGATAAAGAGAGAGATTGTAGAATATGATATGAGAACAGAATTCTTTAATTCGGTTCTGATTTATATTCATACTGGATAAAAGAGAGACGGCATCTTTGAAGAACACAATAAACTGAGCTTCGGAACAATTACCGGATAATAAGGCTTGAATATGATGTTCGTATTTGCTGATAGCAACTTCCAAAGAAAAGTCATTATCCTTTTTTTCTCTGTAGAAAAAGACAGGGCTTTCTGCCGAACATCCTGAGAAAGCAGCATCCCGGCATTGTTTCAAACCTGTGGAAAGAAAATCCGGACCTGTTCCGACCTGGGAGACATAAAAGCACATCGACGGGTTATCGGGCGATATGAGCGAGAAGCATACCTGCTGAAGGCTTTGCTTCATGGATTCTGTTCTGGCAGCAGGATAGAGAACGAAATAGGCCATATCGTTCAATTCAAGAACATGCGTGAATTTTGTATGAATCTGTTCTTCAAACTGCAGATACTGATCAAATGAATAATCTCCTTCCGGAGAAATCAGAATGCAGGCGTAGGAAGATTCCAGCAGATGGCTCATTATCACGCAGACATTGTCATAAAGGTAGGATGCGCCATTCAGATATTTGGCGAGGATAGAATAATACTGTTTCTTCTGATGTGCAACTGCTTTTTCCAGAATACTGGTTAATCTGTCTGCATCTATTGGTTTAAGTTCGTAATCGAAAGCTCCGTATTTCAGCGAATCTTTAGCATAAGAAAATTCCCCGTAGGCACTTAGAATAATGGCTAAAGGCTGAAGGGCATTCTGGCTTAACTCCTTTAATATGTCTATACCGGTCATATTCGGCAGTTTGATATCAAGAAGAAGGAGATCCGGCCGCCCGGTATTCAGTACATCCAGGCATTCTTTTCCAGAATACGCATGCAGGATTGAATCTATGCCGAGACTTTTCCAGTCGATGGCTCTCATAAGAAACGTATGTACAGAGTTTTGATCATCACAGATAAGCAGTTTCATAAAAAGCATTCTCCCACAAAAATACTGCTATTCGGTTACCATGACTTTACTATAAAAAACAGTATTATGCAACTTGCGGTTAATGTATAAGAGGAAAGAGAAAAATGCTGGAAAAAAGAAAGATGTCTTTAAAACTTGGATTTATGCCGACCCGGCGGAACATGTGCGGCGCAAAAGCTTTCAACGTTAAGTCTGCCGGCATGATGAAAACAGTAATTGAAAACTGGCTGAAGAAAAAGAAAATTGATTTCGTGAATCTGGACTTTCTGAATGAAGAAGGCCTGATCTATCATCCGGGAGATGTGGATGCGGTTGTAAAATACTTTATCCAGAATGATGTGGATGCAATTTTTGCCCCTCATTGTAATTTCGGAGCAGAAGATGTTGTTGCCAAAGTAACTCAGAAAATGGGGAAACCGGTTCTTTTGTGGGGACCTAAAGAAGAAAGCCCCGATTCTGAAGGCTACAGATACAGGGACAGCCAGTGCGGCTTATTTGCAACGACAAAAGTGCTTCAGAGAGTGGGGGTGCCCTTCAGTTATATTATAAATTGTTCAATAGAAGACCCGATGTTTGAGCGGCTTTTCGAGAACTTTATTTCTGCGGCTATGGTAGTAAAGTACTTCAGGAACATGCGTCTTGGACAGATCAGCCTGAGACCGGATGCATTCTGGTCAGTGAAGTGCAATGAAGGGGAACTGCTTGAAAGGTATGGAATCGATCTGGTCCCGATCACTCTTCCGGAAATCCGGAAACGCTATGATGGGATCATGACATCAAGAAAAGAAGAGGTCGATGAACGCGCAGAGTCCATAGCAGCTATGATGAGCGAATTACATGTGCCAAAAGAAAGCCTCAAGAATGTTGCGGGACTTGTTATGACAATTAAAGACTGGGCAGATGAACAGAATCTGACTGCGACCGCGACACAATGCTGGGGCCCCATGTTTGATACAATCGGTATTTCCCCCTGCTTTGCTCTTTCAGAATTGAACGGACTTGGACTACCGTCTATCTGTGAATGCGATATTCATGGAGCAATCAGCGCAGTAATGGCACAGGCTGCGTCGCGATTTTCTTCTCCTATTTTCCTGGCAGATGTTACGGCCCGTCATCCTGAAAAAGAAAATGTGGAGCTTTTCTGGCATTGCGGGGTTTTCCCAAAAGAACTTGCCAGACCAGACAAACCGCTGTCTCTTAATATTCACTATAATCGTCAGGCTCCGGTCGTGGGCAATTGGGAATTGAAAGGCGGAAGAGTATCCCTGGTACGATTTGACGGTGTACAGGGGCAATATTCTGTTTTGATAGGCCAGGGCAAGGGTACTGAAGGACCGGTGAATCATGGAACATACCTGTGGCTTGAATTTGAAGACTGGGCAAAATGGGAGCATAAATTTATTTATGGGCCATATATTCATCATGTCGCCGGGGTTCACGCCTGTGTAACACCGGCCATTTATGAGGCATGCCGTTATATTCCGGGACTTACCGCCGACCCTGCAGAGCCTGAAAAGGAAAAAATAGAAGCATTCCTTCGTGGTAAAGAAATAAGGGAATTCATGTGAGGAGGGTAAAGAGATGCCGCGGGAACGAATTATTGAAGTCCTGAATTATGAAAGCAGACAAAAACGTGGAGTGCTTCATTTTAATTTTGCCAGCTTTTTTGAATTGAAGGCTGTGATGCTGGCAGCGGCGGAACTGGAACGACCGATTTTTGTAGCATCACTTCCAAAAGTAACAATGGAGTATTCCCCTACTGTACTTAGAGCAGCGGTAGATGAACTAAAAAAAAGGACAGGCGCGGAAGCGTTTCTTCATCTGGATGGTGCGACGAGTGTTGCCGTGGGCAAGGCTGCGGTGGATGCCGGGGGTGGGTCTGTGATGACTGACAAGTCGCGCTTGGCTCGATAGGAAAATATTTCTGCTGTACAGGAAGTCGTTTCGTATGCACATCCCAGAAACTGTGCAGTTGAAGGAGAAATTGGAAAGATCAAAAGCAGAGGGGATGAAGGGGATTACTCGGGAGAAGACTGCCTTGTCCAGGTGGCTGATGCTGCAGAACTTACAGAGCAGAGCGGACTGGACTATCTTGCTGCTGCGATCGGCACTGCGCATGGCTTTTATCAAGGGCTGCCTCAGATTAATTTTGAGCGATTAAAGGAGGTTCATACCAAAGTCAAGGTTCCTCTTGTCCTTCATGGAGGAACAGGGATTCCTGCGGAAGACGTTAAGAAATGCATTCAGAATGGGATCGTCAAAGTTAATGTCGGGACGATCATTCGTTACACTTATCTGAGTAAAATTAAAGAAGAGGTTGAAAAACGCGGAGCTTCGATACCGCCGGTGGACCTGATGGATCCGTATGTAATCGATCCGATTAAGCAGGTGGCAATGGAGTGGATCAGAACGTGTATGTGAGGTGTGAGATGGGAAAAGAGAAACTGATTGTTTACAGTCCATATTCAGGAGAAGTGGTGGGAACCGTTGAAACGACGGATATTTCTCAAATTCCAGATATTATTGCGCGTGCCGGACGGGGCTTTGAAGCCATGAAAAAACTGACGATTACCCGTCGGGCTGAGATTCTCCGCGAAGCAGCGGCAAAACTTCTGGAAAGAAAAGAAGAATATGCAGTCGTTCTGTCAAAAGAAGTCGGAAAGGTGATAACCGACGCCCGAAAAGAAGTGGAACGTGCAGCCAACACGCTGCGTTTATCCGCAGAAGCAGTTTTTCAGGTATGCGGGGAAGTGATTCCTCTGGATAATATTGAAGGAGGATTCCGTACAGGGTATTATAAGAGAGTTCCGGTAGGGCTGGTCCTGGCAATTACCCCGTTTAATTTTCCGCTTAATCTTGCATGCCATAAACTTGGTCCGGCAATAGCGGCAGGAAATGCTGTAATCATCAAACCTGCAAGCAAAACACCCATTACGACATATATGCTTCGGGAAACTCTGGCTGAATGCGGTCTTCCGGATGAAGCGGTTACTGTAGTCTGCGGAGGCGGAGAAACTCTGGGCAACGCACTTGTCAATCATGATGCAATTCGTAAGATATCGTTTACTGGTTCCTATCAGGCAGGCGATTCGATCTGCAGAAATGCTGGCGTGAAAAAAGTAACTATGGAACTGGGATCTACAGGTGCAGTTATTGTGACTGAGAATACAGATATTGAAAAGGCGGCAGACAAGCTCTGCCAGGCAGGATTCGTAAACGCCGGTCAGGTGTGTATTTCTGTTCAGAGAGTATATGCAGCAGAAAAAATACGGGATGAACTTGTATCTGCCATGGTAAAAAGAGCCGGGAAGATCAAAATCGGAGATCCGCTGGACGAAAAAACCCAGCTGGGTCCGATGATCTCCAGGCAGGCTTTGGAAAAAGCACAAGAAAAAATTGCGGACACGGTCAGAATGGGAGCAAAGATTGTTACCGGGAATAGATCTGAAGGCAATATCCTTTATCCGACAATTCTGACAGATGCGCCTGAGGATTCACCGGTGATCAAAACGGAAATGTTTGCTCCTGTAATCATTGTCAACACTTTTTCTGACTTTGAGGATGCGATCAGGAAAGTGAACAGTACTGATTTTGGCCTTCAGGCGGGTGTGTTTACAGATTCTGTTGAAGAGGCAATGAAGTTTGCCAATAAAATTGACTGCGGTGGAATAATGATCAATGACACATGTAATTTCAGAGTGGACCAGATGCCTTACGGCGGTATGAAACATAGCGGACTGGGAAAAGAAGGCCCGGGATTTGCCATAAAAGAAATGACAGAAATGAAAATGATCGTTATCAACAGCTTCATGTGACTTTTGGTATAAATAATGATGGCAAAGCAGATTTATAAAATTGCAGTCATTGCCGGTGATGGAATTGGTCCGGAAGTGATTGCGGAGGGAGTTAAGCTTCTGAAGACAGTAGCAGAGGAGGACGGCAGATTCTCCTTCGAATTTACTTTTTTTCCATGGGGATGTGAATACTATCTTGAAAATGGCAGAATGATGCCGGAGAACGGCATGGATCAGCTGAAGGCATTCGATGCTATATTTCTCGGAGCAGTAGGAAACCCCTGTGTTCCGGATCAGATTTCTCTTAGAGAACTGCTTCTGGTGATACGGCATGGTTTTGATCAGTATGTCAATCTGAGACCCGTTAAGCTGCTGAAAGGAGTGGCTCCACCCCTTAGAGATATTACACGGGAAGAGATCGACATGCTGTTCATCCGCGAAAACAGTGAAGGTGAATACTCCGGATTAGGAAGCTGGCTGTATCAAGGACAGGAAAATGAAGTTGTGATACAGAATGCTGTGTTTTCCAGAAAAGGAACAGAAAGGGTGATCCGATATGCTTTCGATACTGCGCGTAAAGAAAACAAAACGTTAACCAGTATCAGTAAGGCGAATGCGTTGAATTACTCGATGGTTTTCTGGGATAAGGTTTTTCTTGAAGTATCCCGGGAGTATCCGGATGTAAAAACATATTCTTATCTTGTTGATGCCGCGAGTATGTTTATGGTAAAAGATCCCGGACGTTTTCAGATAGTTGTCACCTCAAATCTGTTCGGAGATATTCTTACGGATCTGGGGGCTGCCATTTCAGGGGGGATGGGCCTGGCTGCAGGTGCGAACCTGAATCCTGAAAAAACGTTTCCGTCCATGTTTGAACCAATTCATGGCTCGGCACCGGATATCGCAGGAAAAGGGATTGCAAATCCTTTTGCAACTTTCTGGGCTGTCAGTCAGATGCTGGATTACTTTTCGCAGGAAAAGTGGGCGAAGAGAGTTCTGGATGTTATGGAAACAATGCTTGTTGACAAAGAGGTACTTACGCCTGATCTGGGAGGCCATTCATCGACATCGGAGGTTGGGGATGAGATGATTTCCAGAATCAGAAGAAAGAAATCATATTAAAAAGGTGTATAGCGGCGGCTCTGGCCGCCGCTTTTTTTACATCAAGGATGACAAATGTTTTTTCTCTGAAGGTGGTTTCCGGTTTTCTGTTCATGATATAATAAGTGTGAAAAAGACCTGGAGGGTTTTGCTTCTGCTGATTAAACTGTTTTCTTGTTACCGGGGATGAACCTGATTACTTGTCATATCATGGAAGAAATGGAATCGTTTATTATGAAGAAGGAAAAAAAGCAGACACTGCGGAAACGATGGGGCTGCTGTCATACCATCGCAGGACTTCTGCTGTCCGGAGTTTTGCTAAGTATGGCTTCTGGTGCGGCTGTCACTTCAGCACAAGATGAAGCTTTTTTAATCAGTGAAATATCAGATGATCTCTTTCTGCGGATGAACGGGAGCTCCTGGAAGGAAGAATGCCCCGTTTCCCGGGAGGACCTGCGGCTTCTTCACGTCCTTCACAAGGATGCGGAAGGTAATACCCTGGAAGGGGAGATGATCGTCCACGAGCGCATCGCGGAGGATGTGCTGCAGATCCTGCAGGAGCTTTACGAAGCGGACTATCCCATCGAGAAGATGCGGCTGGTGGAAGAATATGACGCCGAGGACGAATTGTCCATGGAGGATAACAATACCTCAGCCTTCAACTTCCGGTATATTCCCCGGTCCGGTAAAATCTCGAAACACGGGCTTGGGCTGGCGGTGGATATCAATCCGCTATATAACCCCTATATCCGCTATGCGGACGGAACAAGGTACCTGGAACCGCTGACAGCGGAAGCCTGGCTGGACAGGGAAGCGGAGTTTCCCTATAAGATCGAAGAAGACGACCTGTGCTGCCGGCTGTTTAAGGAACACGGCTTTGAGTGGGGCGGAGACTGGATCAATCTGAAGGACTACCAGCACTTTGAAGTGCCGGACGAAGTGATGGCTGAATGGGGGATGTGAGTCAGAGGGACGTTCACCAGTGACTCATTTTGTGCATCGGTCAGACAGCGAAGCTGTCTGGCCGTGAGCCAAAATGAGTC
>CAMVHE010000108.1 GCA_947167215.1 uncultured Clostridia bacterium | reverse complement strand
ACAGCAGGTTCTGCAGCAGGAGCTTCCTCAACAGCAGGTTCTGCAGCAGGAGCTTCCTCAACAGCAGGTTCTGCAGCAGGAGCTTTCTCAACAGCGGGCTCTGCGGCGGGAGCTTCCTCAACAGCAGGTTCTGCAGCAGGAGCTTCCTCAACAGCGGGCTCTGCAGCAGGAGTTTCCTCAACAGCAGGTTCTGCAGCAGGAGTTTCCTCAACAGCGGGCTCTGCGGCGGGAGCTTCCTCGACAACAGGTTCTGCGACAGGAGCTTCCTTGACAACAGGTTCTGCAGCAGGAGCTTCCTCAGCAGCAGGTTCTTCAGCCTGAAGGGTGAAATCGGTAGCAGGCTTTACAAGAGAAGCATAGAGGTCAGCATACTTCTGAGCAGAAGAATACCAGCTGAAGTCACCGGTCATGCCGCGGACAATGAGCTTGTACCAGACTTCCTTATTGTTGTGATAGTAGTATACGGCACGCTCAATGGTGTGGAGCATATCGTGGGCATTGTAATTGAAGAAAGTGAAGCCATTGCCCTCATCAGTATACTCATTGTAGGAAAGAACAGTATCGCGGAGGCCGCCGGTCTCGCGAACGATCGGGATAGCACCGTAGCGCATTGAGATCATCTGGGTAAGGCCGCATGGCTCAAACTGGCTGGGAACCATGAACATATCGGCACCGGCGTAAATCCTGTGTGCCAGATTTGTATCCATTACAAACCGTGCTGCCACACGTCCCGGATATTCATCCTGTGCCCACTCGAAAAGGTTGGTATATTTCATCTCGCCCATTCCGAGGACTACCAGCTGGACACCGAGATTCATGATTTCACGGATTACACACTCCACCAGGTCCAGACCTTTCTGGTTGGAAAGACGGGAGATGATGGCTAGCACGGGAGTCTGGGGTTCTACATTCAGGCCAAGTTCCTTCTGCAGTTCCTGCTTGCAGTACTCTTTGCCGCCAAGATGATAGGGGTCAAAGTTGGCATAAATGAGAGGGTCTTTTTCCGGTGCGTATTCGTTGATGTCAATGCCATTCAGAATACCGACCAGCTGATCCTTCCGGGCCCGCAGCAGACCATCCAGACGCTCGCCGTAGAAGGCGGTCTGAATTTCATCTGCATAGGAGGGAGAAACGGTGGTGAGCTCGTCTGCATAGACAAGGCCGGCCTTCATATAGTTGGCACAGCCATAGCATTCAAGCTTGTCGGAAGTGAAAAGACTGTCTCCCAGCCCCAACGTGTCCTGAACGTCCTTGATGGCAAAGATACCCTGATACTGGAGGTTGTGGATGGTAAAGACTGTTTTCATGTCCTGATAGAAAGGATACTGCGCATACTGGATCTTGAGCAGGGCAGGAATCATGCCGGTCTGCCAGTCATGGCAGTGAACGATATCGGCTTTGAAGTCAAGATGAACCATGGCGTCGATAACCGCCCGGTCAAAGAAGCCGAACCGTTCATATTCGTCTCCGCCCAGACCGTAGGTATAGGAGCGACCAAAGTAATACTCATTATCAATGAAGTAATAGGTCACTTCACCCAGTTTAAGGGACTTGATACCGCAATACTGCTGGCGCCAGCAAAGCTTAACCTCGAATGTACAGACATCTTCCATCTGGTCCCGGAAGGACTGGGGAATGGAGGCATACAGCGGGAGAATGACACGGACATCATGCCCCTGGGCAGCCAGTACAGGAGGCAGAGCGCCGGCAACGTCGGCAAGACCGCCGGTCTTAATAAACGGAACGCATTCCGAAACGGCAAAAAGAATTTTCACGATACAACACCTCGGTAATTCGGATTAAATGACAACATTCTTCGCGATGACAATCGGGTAGGCAGCCGGAGCAATCAGGCGGCCGTTGCGGCGGATGACGCTCTGCTTGTCGAGAATGCAATGGTCGATCTCGGCGCCTTCCTGTACCTGCGCATCCTGCATCACGATGGAGTTCTTGACAACAGCACCCTTCTGGACCTTGACGCCGCGGAACAGGATGGAGTTGATTACAGTACCTTCAATGACGCAGCCGTTGGCGACGAGGGAGTTTTCACACTCGCAGCCTTCGATATAACGGGCAGGAATGTCATCACGGACTTTCGTATAGATTGGACGGTCAGCAGGGAACAGTTGGTGACGGAAGTCACTGTCCAGCAGGGCCGTATTGAAGTTGAAGTAGGACTGGATGGAGTCGATCTGCCAGGCAATGCCCTTGTACTCATAGCCATAAACCTGCAGGTTGCCTTCATTGATTCCGCTCTGGATGAGATCGCTCTCAAAGTAGTGCTTGCCGGAGGCGCCGCCCTGTTCCACCAGCTGGCGGAGCAGCTCACGCTTCATGATGTAAATCTTCATGGAAGCGCAGGTCCCCCGTGCACCGGAACCAATCTCCATGCCAATGATCTTTTCATTGTCGCCCAGCGTGAAGAACTGGTCGCGCTCACCGTCACGGCCGATGTTCTTGCCTTCGTGACGGTTATAGAGAATGGTGATGTCCGCATTGCGCTGAATGTGGGACATGATGGCATCCGTGAAATCAATGTTGTAAACGGTATGGCTGTTGGTCAGAACCACATATTCCTGCTTGGAACGTGCAAGGAAATTGGTATTGGATTTGAGAGCATCCAGAATACCGGTATAGACGCCCATGCCGCTGTTGGTCAGAAACGGAGGAAGGATAACCATGCCCTGCTTGCCATGGAGGTCCCATTCACGACCGGAACCGACATGGTCCATCAGAGAGGAATAATTCTTCTGCGTGATGATTCCAACATTCTTGATGCCGGTATGGACCATCGAAGAAAGCTGGAAGTCGATGACACGATAACGGCCGGCAATGGGAAGTGCGGCCACGGCGCGCAGACTGGTCAGCTCACCGAGGTGAATATCGTTTTCACCTGTATAAATCAAACCCATTACATCTTTCATGATGCAGCACCTCCCTTACTGTGCGTCGGCGTCGATCTGAACGCCTGCTGCCACTGAAGCACCGGCGGGCACGGTAGCACCAGCACCGATAACAGTGATATTTCCGTCTTCTTCTCCCACGATGGCTCCGGCGGAGATATGGGCATTCTCAGCGACGACGGTGCGACGGACAACGGCGCCGCGATCAATAACGGCTCCGGGCATGACCACAGCATCCACGACTTCTGCGCCTACTTCAACATTGACACCGGCGAAGAGGATGGAATGGGTGACCGTACCTTTGACCTCGCAGCCCTCCATGATAAGGCTGTTGGATACTTTGGCGCCCTCTGCAATGTGATGCGGAGGCATGCCGGGATTCCGGGCATAAACGCGCCACCGCTTGTCTGCCAGGTCGATAGGCATCGGCAGCGTGAGCAGGTCCATGTTGGATTCCCACAGGGACTCAACGGTTCCGACATCCTTCCAGTAGCCTTCAAAGGTATAGGTGAACAGCTTCTCACCAGCATTGAGCATGGTGGGGATGATGTTCTTGCCAAAGTCATTTTCGCTGTTGGGGTCGGCTTCATCCAACTCCAGATACTTGCGAAGCTTATCCCAGCTGAAGATATAAATGCCCATGGAAGCCTTGTTGCTCTTCGGAACCTTCGGCTTCTCCTGGAACTCGGTAATCTGGTCATTTTCGTCAGAAGCCAGAATTCCGAAACGAGGAGCTTCTTCCCATGGCACTTCACGGACGGCAATGGTCAGATCGGCGCCCTTGCTGACGTGCTCCTGGAGCATGGCATTATAATCCATCTTATAGATGTGGTCACCGGAGAGGATCAGCACATAATCGGGATCCCACTGCTCGATGAAGGGAATATTCTGATAAATGGCGTTTGCGGTACCTTTATACCATTCTCCGGTTTTTCCAGTCTGATAGGGAGGCAGAACGAAAACACCGCCGTTGGCCAGGTCAAGATCCCACGGAGAGCCTGATCCGATGTAGGCATTCAGCTCGAGAGGACGATACTGAGTCAGCACACCTACAACATCGATGCCGGAATTGGTACAGTTAGACAGCGGAAAGTCGATAATCCGGAACTTACCACCAAAAGGAACGGCAGGCTTTGCGATCTTCTTCGTGAGCACACCAAGCCGGCTTCCCTGCCCTCCGGCCAGCAGCATTGCGATGCATCTTTTTTTTCTCATTGAAAGACACTCTCCTGTATTTGGATAATCTAGTACGTGCGCATGCGAAAAAAGTCCCGATATGAGCGCGACAAGATTTTGAAACATTATAGCATAAATAAATCGGGCTGAAAAGTGGCCATTAACAAAAAGTCTATTTTTAGGGCTTCCCGCCGGATGGCCGGAAAAATACAGCAATGCTGCTGATTCCGGGGGACAATGCGCAAAACGGCAGAAGCAAAAGAATATGGGAAGAAGCACGGCATGCAGGTTTCAGAGCAGGAGGGAAAACCCGGAATCCTCAGGATCAGCCTATCCTGCAAGCCGGAAAAACGGATGATGGAACCTGTGCATCCCTCGGAATGGAACAATGGAAAGGCACATCCTGCATCGCTGCTGAACGGAACATCAGTCCGGGATCCGCATCCGGAGGCAGGAAAATATGCGTCTTTCCCTTCTGTCAGAAGGAGCCGGCAGCACCCTGTCTGCGGCGGCGGTGAATGTCCTGCCGGAAGCAGAAGCGCAGGGATGAAGCATTGCAAATGCATATGCCGTTTGCTATAATACTGCGGAAAAAGAAGCGGAAGGGGGATGACTGTGGCAGATAGCATGCGTCTTGACAGGATGCTGTCGAATCTCGGACTGGGGAGCCGCAACGCTATTCGGGAAATGATCCGGCACGGCGCCGTGACAGTTAACGGGAATACCGTGCGGGACATCGCGATGCACATTGTCCCTGAAACAGATGAGGTACGCTGTCAGGGAAGACTGCTTTCTTACAGCAGACAACGCTACGTCATGCTCAACAAACCGGGGAATGTGCTTACTGCCGCCCGGGACAATAAAAGCAGAACGGTCATGGATTTACTTCCGCCGCTGTACCGTTCCATGCACTGCACACCGGCCGGACGCCTGGATAAAGACACAGAGGGACTGCTGATTATTACTTCGGATGGTGATCTGGTTCACCGGATTATTACACCGGGAAAAGATGTAAGCAAGATTTACGAGGTCAGAACCGACGGATGCCTGTCTGAAGAAGACGGAACGGCTTTTGCCTCGGGTATGACCATCCGGGATTCGGATGGAGAATTTACTGCACGGGGAGCAGAACTGCGGATCATCGCTGCTTCACCGGCCGGGTCCCATGCATTGATACGCATTACAGAGGGAAAGTATCATCAGGTGAAACGCATGTTTGCGGCACGCGGGCAGAACGTTGTGTTTCTGAAACGTATCTGCGAAGGCGCACTGTTGCTTGATGCATCCCTGGCACCGGGAGCCTGGCGGGAAATGAGCCGGGAGGAAGCTGCGAAGGCAGCCAACCCGGCGGGTATTGGCATGGATGATGCTGCAGCACTGATAGAAGGAGAACATCATGGCTGAGACCTATTTCACGGCGAAACCGGGAAGTGCCCATGAAGACAGGCATTTTAACTTTGTTTATGCGGATAAGGAACTGCATTTTGAAACGGATGCAGGGGTTTTTTCCAAACAGCATGTGGATCCGGGCAGCGAGCTGCTGTGCAGGACGCTTCCGGATACGCTTTCAGGGCCGGTGCTGGACATGGGCTGCGGCTGGGGAGCCATGTCGGTGATGATTGCTGCCGCGCATGCGGGAGTGCAGATCACCATGACGGATGTGAATGAACGGGCGCTTGCACTGGCGGAACGGAATATGCGCCTTAACGGTTTTTCCGCAGAGGCAATGCTTTCCGACGGTTTTGCCGAAGTAAAAGGAATGTTTTCCTGCATTGTCATGAACCCGCCGATCCGTGCAGGCAAGACAGTGATATTTGGAATGTTTGAAGATGCAAAGAGCCATCTTCTTCCCGGGGGATCCCTGTTCCTGGTAATCCGGAAAAAGCAGGGGGCGGAAAGTGCACTTCGCTTTTTACAGGGAATCTATGAAACTGCCCGGGTGATAGAAAAAAGCGGCGGATACTGGATTATACAATGCATGAACGGAGAGGAACAGGACAATGTATAGTGAGGCTTTTTTTGACCAAGGAGTCAATCGCATAGGAACGGACTGCGAAAAGTGGGACGGGATGCGTGAACGGACGGGAGACCCGGAAATGCTGCCCATGTGGGTGGCGGATATGGATTTTGCAACTGCCGACGAGATCTGTGAGGCCGTTAACAGGGTTGCAAAACGCAGAACATGGGGATATACGATGGTCGGAGAAGCAGACAGTCAGGCGGTGTGCAGTTTCTGGAAGCGCCGTCATGAGGTGTGCATAACGCCGGAAGATGTGCTGATGGCTCCCTGCGTGGTGACGAGCATGCGGGTTGCAATCCAGTCGCTGACTCCGGAAAACAGCGGAGTGCTGATTACCCCGCCGGTATATGGCCCTTTCTTCAGGTCTGTTCTGCAGAGCGAGAGAAAAATTGTGGAAAGTCCGCTGAAACAGAACGCGGAGGGACGCTGGATGCTGAATTTTAAGGAAATTGAGCAGAAGATGGCTTCCTCCGAAACGGCTGCATTTCTTTTCTGTTCGCCGCACAATCCCTGCGGCCGCCTCTGGGAGCCGGAGGAAATAGAACGTCTGGCTGAAATCTGTATGCGCTATAATAAACCGATGATCTGTGATGAGATTCATGCGGATTTTACCTACGACGGGAAAAAGCATTACAGCCTGATGCGGGTGGAAGCAGCGAAAGATATCGCTGTCATGCTTTGTGCGGCCAGTAAGACTTTTAATCTGGCGGGACTTCAGCAGTGCTCCATCATCTGCCGCAATGAGGATATGCGCAGAAAGATGGCGGATACCATTCAGAACAGCGGCATTATCAGCGGAAACGCATTTGCTCTGGCAGCAACCAGGGCTGCATATCAGGAGGGAGATGCGTGGCTGGATGCACTGATTTCATACCTGACAAACAACCGGAATATCGTGATGACACACGCCGGGGAAAAGTGGCCAAACGTCCGGATCACCCCGCTGGAGGCAACCTATCTCATGTGGCTGGATATTCGGGCACTTGGACTTGACCAGGAAGAAGCGTTGAAAAAGATTGAGGAAAACCATGTCATGGTCAATGACGGTCTGTTCTTTGGCGAGCTGGGGAGAGGTTTTATACGTCTGAATATTGCCTGCCCCAGAAAGCAACTGCAGGAAGCGCTCACACGGCTTGACGCCGTATTGGCATAAGCGGGAAAGGAAAATCGGGAATTATGAAGAAAAATGATAAACTGGAGGCTTTGCTGAAGTCTTATCAGCCGGAAATGACGGAAACCCTGGCATCCTGGGTGAAGGTTCCCAGCGTACGCGGAGAGGCAGAGGAAGGAGCACCCTTCGGACGGGATGTAAGGAACATGCTGGACCGTGCCCTGAAGGATCTGACGGACATGGGCTTTGGCCCGCGTGATATTGACGGCTACTGTCTGGATGCGGAAATCGGAGAAGGCAGTGAGACTGTTGCCGTGCTGGCACACCTGGATGTTGTGCCCGTCGGTGACGGATGGCATGACGATCCATACGGCGCCGTTATCCGGGATGGGCATATGTATGGCCGCGGCACTTCGGACGACAAGGGCCCGGCAGTGGCGGCACTGTATGCCATGAAGGCGATCCGGGACGCCGGGATTCCGCTGACCAAAAAGGTTCGGCTGATTCTTGGCTGTGACGAGGAATGCGGCATGGAGGATCTGCGGTATTATGAAGCCCATGTGGATATGCCGGAAGTGGGCTTTTCACCGGATGCGGAGTTTCCTCTGATCAATACCGAAAAGGGCATTACTGCCATGACGCTGAATGCCGGGGTTGATGATAACCGCCTGCTGTCCATTGCTTCCGGCGAACGGTGCAATATCGTTCCCGGCAAGGCTTCTGCACTGGTTGCGGGAGATGTCCGGGAGGCAGCAGTAGAGGCGTTTGACTTTGACGATGAAGACTGTGCAATTGAGGTCAGTCTGGAAGACGGAAACACCTGTATAATGGTTACAGGCGTTCCTGCGCATGCATCTCTTCCGGATAATGGGAAGAATGCGGCCAAAATGCTGCTGCATGTGCTGAAGGAAATGGGTATCGGCGGTGCGCCGGTTGCCCTGCTTGATGAAACTGCCGGAAGCGAAAATGCGGGAAGCGGCCTTGGAATTGCCGGGGCGGACGAGGTGTCAGGGCCTCTGACAATTAATCTTGGACTTCTTTCCTGCGATCACGGAAAGCTTTCCGTGACTTTTGACTGCAGATTTCCTGTAATGTTCAACGGGAAGGCTATCCGTGCCACGGTGGCAAAGCGTCTTGCGCCTGCCGGCTTCGTTATGGAAGAAGGACGGCTGACGGAACCGCATCATGTACCGGAAAGCTCCGAACTGGTGGCGGGACTCATGAAGGTCTATAATACCATCATGGAAACGAATGCCAGGCCTTTTGCCATTGGCGGAGGAACTTATGCAAAGCACCTTAAGGAGGGCGTGGCCTTCGGTATGCTATTCCCCGGTGAACCCGCTACAGAACACCAGGCGGATGAGAATATCTGCCTTGATAATATCTATAAGGCGGCACGGATCTATGCCTATGCCATTCTGGAACTCTGCAGCAACGAAAAGTAAAAACTCTTCAGGAGCGCTGCGGCTGCCAGCCAGCATCATTTTCCCGTAATAAAAAACGGTGTGATTTGAATCACACCGTTTTTTATATAGAGATTGCCTCGACCGGGCAATGCAATCAGCATATTGCCTGTTTATCTGCCATCTGTTCTTCGGGCGGGAAGAAAGGGAAGACTCCTTATCTGGTATAAGGCGGATCCGGAATATCGATGATGTAATAGCGGAAGGCATTGATGATTGCTGTGTCGTTATATTCACGAGTGCGCTTGAAGTCAAAGCGATAGTTCTGATGAACATGACCATGGAAAAAATAGCGGGGATGATACTTGTCCATCAGGGTACGGAAACAGACAAAACCCGTATGTGCCCTGTCTGTGTCATCTCCCAGCTGGAATGCCGGAGAGTGTGCAAGAAGAACATCAAAACCACCGGATCGGAATAGTTTCCATCGCATTTTCCGAATCCGTTTTTCCATATCTTTTTCTGTATACTGGTTGATTCCATTGTTGTAGCGCATACTGCCCCCGAGCCCAAGAATCCGCAGCCCGTTATGGGTATATACCGTATCTTCCACACAAATACATCCTTCTGGCGGCTGTGATGCATAGCGGTCATCATGATTGCCGTGAACATAAAGAATCGGCGCATTGGTAAAGCATGTCAGAAAGGAAAGATAACTTGCGGGAAGATCGCCGCAGGAGAGGATAAGGTCTACACCCTCAAGTTTGGCACGGTTCAGATATTCCCACAAAGTGGGTTCAGCTTCGTCAGCCAGGAGCAGGATCTTCATGGAAACCTCCTATTTGCCGAGGATGATGTCTGCAGGGGATTCAATTCCCTGCAGGGAAATCAACGCTTTGGCGGATTCGGTGACAGAGGAAATGTCTGGAAGAGAACCGGTGATATTGGATACAAAATACTTCATGTCAATGATTTGTTCCCTGGAGAGAGAATCGCCTTCTGCAACCCGCAGCGTACCATGCTGATCATAGATTGGACCGCTGAAAAGACGATATCCCGACTTGAGCTGCTCCCGAAGAAGCTCAATCAGCTTTGACAGTCTGGGAGGAAGCTTTTCGGAACAGAAAATATCAATGGCATCGGAAGACATGCCCATGTAGTAGGTGAGAGCCCGGTCTGCGTGTTGGTCTCCCTCTTCGGACCATGCGCCGACCAGAATCGAACGGATGACACCTTCGTATACTTTTGACCAGTTCCACACGGGCATGGCAAGGTTGACGATTCGATCATCATTGATATCATAAAGCCCGAAGCAGCGGGTCTCCATGATTGGTGCGCCGATGTCCCGATTGGCGATAATGTGAACTCCCTGCTTCCGCATTGCGGATTCCGGATCATGTCCGGTAATTGTGGACCAGTCAAGCAGAATGCGGGCACGGGGATTGACCATCTGAGCACCGAGGGCAAAAGCATTGACGGAAGCCGGCATGCCGGCAATGGGATAGTCTGCAATGTAACCGATATAATTGTCATCTGCCATGGCACCGGCGACAGCGCCAAGTATGAACTTGGCTTCATAAATGCGAAGATAATAGGAACGCACATTATGATAAATTGCCAGGAGGGAACAGTTCAGTATTTTACATTCCGGATGCAGAGCACTTTCCCGAATACAGGCATCAAGCAGGATGGGACTGGTGGCAAAAATCAGAGTAAAGCCCTTTGCAATCAGATCTTCCATGACATTTTCCGCATTGCTCGGCGTTACATCGTTGACGACGGTGGTTTCAATCTGATTTCCGAATATTTCCTCGACGGTTTTACGGCCGAGTTCATGCCAGTACGTCCAGCCGGAGCGGTCCGCAGAGCTGGCATACAGGAAGGCACAGCGCAGATGCTGCGGGGCACGATGGAGCATGGACTTCAGAATACTGGGCCTTTCCTCGGAAGGATGGGAGATAAGGGCGGCAGGTTTATTGGCAGCTGCAACAGAGTACTCATTGTGAATGCGGCGAATATCATCCCGAATTTCATTCGGAGTTTTAACTTTGCATTTGTCGTAACCATAAATGCCTATATATAATAGGAAGGCATCCCCAAATAACAGTTGCCGGGAAACCGAACGTTCGGTCTCGTAAGCGGATACAAAACGATTATAACACGAAAGGAAGTCGAGAACATCATCCTGAGACCATTTTTCTCCTTTTCGGTGCCCTGCAAGAGAACATAAATGAGGATAGCCGCCCTCATGGGCAAAGAGGATATTTTCGATTCCGGTGTCTGCATAGAAGACGAGAAATTCCTGGTAGATGCGATATCGTTCGGAATCTTCCGGCTCAGGCAGCACCCGGATAACATCCGCGTCAATGGTCGGGGAATCCAGTGCACGGGACACGCTGACGCGTTTGTTACCTTCGATAACATAATACTGATTATAGTATTCCATTACTTTGATAGGTTGATTCAAACCGTGCTCAACCACATCATCGTAGAGAAGAGACCATTTGGAGGAAAATTCAGAATCCAGTTCAAGCAGAGGATGGAAGGAACGGGAAAAGGCAGTGGTGCGCCCACTGGTCACAGTTCCGACAATCTGTTTCATGGAAATCTGGTGTATGCCCAGAGAAACCTGGGGCATATGATTCAAAGAAGGAAGTATTTCGGATAGAACCGGAAGATAGGGATCCTGCTGGGATGCCTGAAGGGCATGCAATTCACGAAGCCCTTCCCGACGTGCATCAGCATAGCTAGTGGAAGACATAAAATCTCCTTTAATTCATAGACTTTTGGACTGTATGGAACAGTCGGCGCGCATTATATCATGGCGCGCATCTGATTGCAATGCTTTTCCGAAGGAGAACAGATAAGGAATTCAATAAGGGAGAAAAAACTGCTCTAAATAGCGAACAATGTGTTGAATAACACAGGTTTGTGTGTAAAACAGCTATAGGAATAAAGCACGAATAGAAAAAGAAAATATCCAGAGGAGAGAGAAGGAAAAACACACAGAAAATGAGAGCAAAAAAAGTTGTTGACATGGATGGGGGGATGGAGGTATTATATGCGAGCTGTCCGCGAGAGACACCAGTCAAACG
>CAMVHE010000107.1 GCA_947167215.1 uncultured Clostridia bacterium | reverse complement strand
TATGACATCTCACCGGGCGGATCAGGTATGCTTCGCCGGCAGGGATCGCTTCCATGAAGGACAACAACGATAATGGCGATGATGGCTCCGGTACTCATTATAAAACTTCCTTTCTGATAACAGCCGGATTCCGGCGTGTTTCCCGTGCCTGCCGGCTGTCTGTAAAATCAAAATCCAATAACTGATTTTGCACAATTAAATCGTACGAAACCGTATCAAATTTTAAGCGTCGTAAGGTTTCCAATCAAGTATCAATAGCAGCGTTTATTCTCATAGGCATCGGGGGAAAACGGCGAGGGCAGTTCTTCCGCTGCCGGATCTGCAGAAAGAAGTTTTTCAGTAAAATATGGCTTCGGCCCCATTGTAATGACCCTGTTCCCGGCTGTCAATAACTGAAAAGCATCGTAGTAAGTAAGAAATAGCGTTGTTGGAGGACGAAAGACAGGGCAGGTCTGCGGGCATTTTCAAAAGAGCCTAAGGTCCGTGCAGGGATGCGGAATGGGAAATTGGTGCTTGACAGGCCTGTGAAAGTATAGTATTATCTGTTAGCTGAATCTAACAAGCGAAATCGCACTTTCTTTCTGTAGCATGCAGGAGGAATCTTTTTAAGCCTATGTGTTAGATGAAACAAACAAAATAACAAACTGCCGGAGGCTGCTATGTCCAATGAAATGCTGATCGGATGCTGTGCTCCTACCATGGCCTGCCTGAAAACAGGAAATATGTTCAGCTGCGCATTTGAAAGCCGGAAGCAAATGGCAGAAGAACTGCGGGAGCTGAATCAGAGACTGAGACGGAAGGGACTGCTCATCGTACTGCTGCGGTGGCAGGACGGAAAGGCGCTGCTGTATCTGTTCCGGCCGAACCTGCTGGAAAGGGATCTGCGGGATCCGAAGGCCAGGAAGCTTCTGAAGGAATGCGGCTATCAGCGCATCAGCGTCAACTGCTGTCTGGCACAGCTTATTTCCCGCCTGCGCAGGGAAAAGGATTTTCCGCATGAAATCGGGCTTTTTCTGGGATATCCGCCGGAGGACGTGGACGGGTTCATGCATCGGAAAGACCATTACAAGCTTTGCGGCCTCTGGAAAGTCTATGACGACGTGGAAGGGGCGGTACGGCAGTTTGAAAAGTGCAGGCACTGCACGGAAGTGTATCTGCGGTGCTACGCGCGGGGATACACCCTGGAACGCCTTACGGTGCCGGGGTAAAGAAGCTATTCAATGTCCCGGAAGGGATTGGGATAGACCACCAATAAAAGAAAGGAAGAATCATTTATGAGCAAGGTTGCGGTTATTTACTGGAGCGGAACAGGCAATACGGAGGCAATGGCCAACGCGGTTGCAGAAGGAGCAAAGGCAGCAGGAGCAGAAGTGGATCTTCTGAACTGTACTGAAGCAGCCGGTGTTGACGGCTATGATGCGGTTGCACTGGGATGCCCGGCCATGGGCTCGGAAGAACTGGAAGACGGAGAATTCCTGCCCATGCTGGAGGGAATTGAAGGGGACCTCCCGGCCAAGAAGGTCGTGCTGTTTGGAAGCTATGACTGGGGCACCGGGGAATGGCTTGAAAACTGGGAAGCCCGCTGTGCTGAAAAAAACATCGCCCTGGCCGCGGAGAGCGTGAAGGCGAACAATGCGCCGGATGAGGAAGCACTGGAAGCATGCAGAAACCTTGGTGCTGCCATTGCGCAGTAAGAGAATGGAGGAGTTTCATTATGAAAAAAATCAGGATCATCGTTACACTGGCCATGGTGCTTTGCATCGGCCTGTCCGCATGCATCGCACAGGCAGAACAGAAGCTGGAGGGAGATGCCAATGTAGACCAGCGCAATTATCCTTCCACTGCTCCCTTTATTCATCCTCCGTTCTATAATGTGAAGCTGACGGTGGAAGTGGACGACAATGGCGTGATTACGGCCGTGAAGGATAACGGCACCGGCGCTGCAGGCTCTGTCCAGGAAGGAAACGAAGAATTCTGGGCCAACAAGAACAAGGCTTATTTCGATGCGGCTGTAAACGGTGGCCTGCTGGAGAAATTCGTCGGAAAAACAGAGGAAGAAGTCAGGGCAATGAACATGACGGCCGGAGCAGACGCTGTATCCGGTGCGACCATGGTCAGTGCAGCTGCGCAGGAAGCGGTCCTGAACGCTTTTGCAGGAAAAGCCGGAAAAGCCTTCCTGGATGTGGAAGGTTCCGCACTGCCGGTGGAATCTGTGGAAGGAAACGTGATTACGCTGAACAATGTCCTTCCGGAAGATTTTGACCTGCAGGTGATGGATATCCGCTGGGGCGTACGCAATGAGGAAATCATGCCTGCGGATGCCTATACGGCAGAGGTAGCGGAAGGAAAGGTCCGGATTACGCTGAAGGATATGGCCAGCTGGAAGGCCGGTTATTACTATGTAAATGTGGTGGATGCCAGCGGAAAATACCGTTCTCCTGCCTTTGAAGGCGGACCCGCTGCAGCACAGGCACCTTATTTCATCCTGGAAAGCGGACTTGCCGCGGAAGACATTTCCTTTGACGGAAAGGGTATCGTACTGGCTTCCGGCTCCATTTCCGATTATCTGCAGAACATTGAGCATGTTCAGATCCTTGCCGATGGCGCAGAGAAGGCGACGGAGCAGGAGATCGTGGGCCATCACGGCACCGTGGGGAACTTTATTGCTCTGGATGAAAACGGCATTCTGAATGCAGACGGCATCGTGAAAGCACGCAACGGAAGTGAAAGCGCGCTGTTTGAGGCCGGAAAGCAGTATACGGTTACGGTTTCTGCGTTCGGCTATCCTGAACTGGTTTTCTCTTACGCAAAGTAAAACAGCATTCCGGATATAAGGAATCTTCCGCTTTCACCGGAAAGCTGCCTTCAGGAACGCTCCCTGCAGGAAGAAGGATGCTCCGTCCGCCAGACCGGGGACGGGGGACAGGAGAAAGGAAGGGACAGTGCCGGCGACCGTACCGGACCGTATGCTGTTACCGCTGCCGCCTTACAGGGAACTCCGGATTCTGCTATAATAGGGATGGCCGCCGCACAGAACCGGCGGCGCCCAGAATGCTGGAGGAGGAAGGTCCAATGGATGCAAGGGAGGCAATCCGGTCACAGTTCATGCAGAAGTACATGCATAAGGATTTTACGGCGATTACCGTTAAGGGACTCTGTGCCGCTGCTCCGGTTGCACGTACTACCTTCTATGCCTACTACAGCAACACCGATGATGTGCGGCAGGAAATCGAGGTTGAACTGATCCGGGGCCTGGTGGATGTGGCGGAAAGGATCGCCGGCGGCAATTATCCGGAGATGGATTTCTCCATTTTCATGGATGAAACGGAAAAGTATATCAAGGAACACTGGCCTGACATCTATGCCTTCCTTGTCCGGCAGCCGAACCTGCGATTCATCCGCAAATGGAAGGATGCCATTAAGAAGAACTTTGGCAGACGGTATCCGGAAAAGCAGCATCTCCGTAATTATGATGCGGTTGCCGAGATGGTTGCATCCTCCATGATCAGTATCTATACGTACTGGATGGAGCATCCGGATACCTCCCGCTCGGCTGAAATCAAGCCGCTGCTGCATAACCTTCTGGACTCGCTTGTCAGCTTTCTGTAAGACCGGACACTTTTCCGGAATGTGTAGTGTTCTTTCATAACAATGCCCTCCTATATTGATAGCAACGGCGGTTAAAACCGCGCGACTATCTGACAGGAGGGCTTTTTTCATGGCGGACATCAGGATTCATGTATTTCACACGGGCGAGGTTTGCGTCGCACCCGACCTGCCTTTCGGAGGCGATAACAGCAATGCCATCAAGGCTTCGGGAGTGTTTGGCAAAAAAGAAGACAGGCTCTGGCTGCCTGTTTCCGCATATCTCATTGAGCACCCCAGGGGAAAGTTCCTGGTAGACACGGGCTGGGCACGTGAAATGAGCCCCAACGGCGAGTTTGACAGGAAAGCGCAGATCAGGTCCCTGGGTACGGTCATGCTTTACGAAGTCAACCAGGGCAGGATCGGTCAGGGTCAGTGCATTGACGAGCAGCTGCTGGCCATGGGCATCCGGGATACCGATCTGGATGTGGTGCTGCTTACCCATCTGGACTGTGATCATGCAAACGGTCTCCGGCAGGTCAGAGGGGCGAAGAAATTCCTGGTGGCAGCAGATGAAGTGAAGTTTGCTTCCAAAATCACCAACAAGGTGCGCTATTATAAAAACTGGTGGAAAGATATACCCCTGACGGAGTTTGAGTGGAATGACACCCAGGGACCTGTCGGCCGGTCCTATGATCTGCTGGGAGACGGCTCCATTGAGCTGATCAACATCCCCGGGCATGCGGACGGGCTGTTTGCCGTGAAGGTTAAGAACGAAGAAGGCAGATTTGTGCTGCTCTTCTCCGATGGCGGCTATGCACGCAAAAGCTGGGAAGAGATGATTACCTCCGGCATTGCGGCGGACAAAACGCTGCAGAAGCAGTCCCTGGCCTGGATCCGGGAGCAGAGCCTCGACCCGGACTGCGTGGAATCCCTGGCAAACCACGATCCGGACATTCAGCCCCATGTGATCGAACTGTAAGGAGCATTTTCCAGGGCAATCCGGTTGCCACGGAAAACGAAGAAAAAATGAGAAACAGAAAAGTTGCCCTGATTACCGGTGCTTCCGGAGGTCTGGGACTGGAGTTTGCCAGGCTGTTTTCCCGGGAAAAATATGATCTTGTACTTGTGGCAAGGACTGAGGGAAAGCTGTACAGAATCAAGAATGAACTGGAATCAGAGGGAATAGCAGTCCATGTATGCGCCGTGGACCTCTTTGTCCGGGATGCGGCACTGGATGTATTTGACTACACGCTGGAGCATCACCTGCAGGTCGATGTGCTGATCAACAACGCCGGATTCGGGGATTCCTGTGCATTTGCCGATTCGGAATGGAACAGGCAGTATCAGATGGTGCAGCTGAACATTGCGGCAATGATGCAGCTGACCCACTGCTTTCTGCCGCAGATGACGGAACGCGGCAGCGGACAAATACTGAACCTTTCTTCCGTTGCTGCTTTCAGCGCGGGGCCCGGTATGTCGGTCTACTATGCGTCGAAGGCGTTTGTCCTCAGTTTTTCGGAGGCCGTGGCGGAAGAAATCAGAGGCACCGGCGTCACAGTGACTGCATTCTGCCCGGGACCAACAGCCACAGGCTTTGCGTCGGCAGCGGCCATGGGAAAGGATCCAGAATGTTCCGCAGGGCCGCAAAGGCGGAAGATGTGGCAGCAGCAGGCATCCGCGCGATGCACAGAGGGAAAGTGCTGAGCTATTACGGCCTGTTTACCAAAGCCATGAGTTTCCTTTGCAGGCTGTTTCCAAGAAGCACGGCCAGAAAATATGCGCAAATCATGAATGAAAGATAATCCTGAAACAGCAGGGCGTCCCTTCGGGGACGCTTTCTTTCTGTCCGGATTCTTTCTCCTGGGGAAAGGAAAACGCAGGGAAACGGGGAGGGAGATCGAAAGAAAAAATCCGCTTCCCGGCGTGGGAAGCGGATAAAAGAACGTTTGAAAACTCAGGGTGCCTTGAAGCTGATCTGGGTTGCACCGGTCATGGCATCGGCAGCCAGAAGGCTGATCGGAACGGTTTCATAGTGAAGGGTTTCGAAGGCGCCTTCATAGCCGCTCTCTGTTTTGAAGCTGAGGGTTACAACATAGCCGGGCTTGTTGGTGCCGTTGATTTCGATGGAAGCACCGTTCTCCAGACCTTCGCCGGCGTAGTTTTCGCTCTTTTCGCCGGTGGTGTTGTCTGTGACATACAGTTCGGTTACCTTCTCACCGGTGGTGTTGTACACGGTATAGGTGCAGACAGGAGCAAAGAAGGTGATGGGGGTTGCACCGGTCATGGCATCGGCAGCCAGAAGGGTAATCGGCACAGTTTCAAAATGCAGGGTCTTGAAAGCGCCCTCGATTCCGCTTTCCGTTTTGAAAGCAAGCGTAATCTCATAGCCTTCCTTGTTGGTGCCCTGAATCTCGATGATGCCGCCTTTGGCCAGACCTTCCTCACCGGCATAGTTGTCGCTCTTTTCTTCGGTAGCATTGTCGATGACGTAGAGCTCCGTGACCTTTTCTCCGGTCTCGTTGAAGATGGTGTAGGTGCAGACTTCCTCTTCTGCCAGTGCGAAAGTGCAGCCGAGCAGCAGAAGGGCGGCGAGAGCCAGTGTAAGAACTTTCTTCATGGTAATCCTCCAGAATGGTTTTTTGTTCGGTTCAATCGACCGAGCGCTAATGATATCACAAATAGGAGGTAAATGATACACAATTTTTGTATTTCTCGGAAATTATTATCAAACGGAGAAGAAAAGGGCACCCTGTGACCGCGTGGGTCAGGGATGCCCTGATGGAGAATAAACGGCTTATTTCAGCTTCCCGTATTGTTCATCATCCACCGCTTCCAGCCATTCTGCCTTTCCGTCCTTGCCGGGCACCTCAATTGCCAGGTGCTGGAACCAGCTGTCGGCAGCAGCGCCGTGCCAGTGTTTGACGCCTTCCGGAATGTTAACCACGTCGCCGGGATGAAGTTCGCGAGCTTCCTTGCCCCATTCCTGATACCAGCCGCGCCCGCTGATGCAGATCAGCATCTGGCCTCCGCCTTCGCTGGCATGATGGATATGCCAGTTGTTCCGGCAGCCGGGCTCAAAGGTAACATTGAATACCGGAACCTGTTCGAGGGACAGGGGAGCCAGGTAGCTCTGCCCGATGAAGTACTGGGCGTAGGCATCGTTTTTCCTGCCGACAGGAAAAACCGACAGGTTGGAAGGTACTCCGTCCAGTTCGGTTTCTTCACAGCCATATACTTCCTGGATCAGAGGGAAAGTGCTCCATGCTTTGGGCCAGCCGCAGTAGAATGCCAGTTGGGTCACGATTTCCACGGCCTCCTGTCTGGTTACGCCATGGTCCTTGCCGATGGACAGGTGTGCTTTCAGCTGTGGATAGAGCCCCGCGGAGAAAAGCGCGGCAATGGTAATCATGCTGCGGTCGCGCGGGGAAAGCTCCTTTTCCCGGGACCATACTTCACCGAACAGCACGTCGTCGTTCAGTTCTGCGAACTTGGGAGCCAGTTTGCCGAGATTGTCCCGGCCTGCGGTTTGCTTCTTTGCCATGATGATCACTCCTTACAGCCATTGTCCGGCCCACTCAGCAAGTTCTTCCGAGCCTGTACCTGCTTCAAAGCGCTTTCCGGCAGCGACTTTTGCCCCGGACGCCAGCGCCTGCATGTTTGCCGCACTGTCGCCAATGCCTGAACCGCCGGAGGTGGCGAAGGGAACAACGGTTTTCCCGCTGAAATCATAGGTTTCCATGAACGTATCGATGACGGAAGGTTCCCGGTACCACCACACGGGGAACCCGATAAATACCACATCGTACTGCTCCATGCTTTCGACGGTCCGGAGGATTTCCGGCCGGCTGGCACGGCTGCTCATCTCTACGGAGCTGCGGCTCTGCGGGTTGCGCCAGTCGAGGTCTCCGGCAGTATAACGCTCCCGGGGTTCGATCTCGGAAAGATCCGCGCCGACCGCTTTCGCCAGCCGCTCCGCCAGTCTGCCGGTTACGCCGCCGGCAGAGAAAAAGGCGACCAAAGCTTTCTTCATAAAAAACACCTCTTTGCATTATGGAATTGTTGGAATGTTTACGGACTGAAGCCATGCCCTTACATCCTCCGACAGACCGGAACCGCCGGAATAATGGACGGAAAGGCCGGGGGCAAGGACGGCCTGCGGGGCAAGCTTGGCGATGGCCGTCAGGCTCTGGCCGAAGCGCCCTCCGCCGTGGGAACAGAAAGGAAGAATGGTCTTCCCGCTGAAATCGTAGGACTCGAGGAAAGTGGCGATCGGCATGGGAATGGATGCCCACCAGTTGGGATAGCCCAGCAGGATGACATCGTATTCCCGGATGTCCCCGAGCGGATCCCGGACTGCCGGACGCGCCTGATCATGCTGGTCCCGCTGCGCTTCCATCAGAACGGTATTGTAATCGTCCGAATAGGGCGGAACAGGAACGATCTCAAAGATGTCTGCCCCGGTCTGGCGCCTTATTTCCTCTGCAACACTCCGGGTGTTTCCGCTCCACGAGAAGTAGGCAATCAGCATCCTGCCGGAGGCAGGCTTCCTTTCCACACTGCTGCTGGTGGAGACGGTTCCGGAAAGGGCTTTCCCGGAGCTGCGTACCAGTCGGATCCCCAGATTGAAGCTCACCATGTTCAGCTCGCCTGCCGCACGGTAGGCGCTGCGCAGGTTCTTTCCGAAATCATTCCATCCCCCGCCGCGGTAGACACGTCGGGTCCCGCTCTCTGCGCCGGTGGGGTCTGCGGAGTCTGCCGGATCGTATGCACCGTACAGATCCCAGCACCATTCATTCACGTTTCCATGAATGTTGTACAGGCCCCAGGGGTTCGGTGCAAAGCTGGTCACCTCGACGGTGGTCTGCCGGTAGCGTCCCGGGCGTGTTTCCAACACGGAATCGTCAAAGTAGTTCTCTTCGATTTCGTAAGGGTAGTGGCCGTAGTAGTTGGCTTCCTCCGGACCGATGGCATGGATGGTGCTGAAGGGCGTCGTGGTGCCTGCCCGGCAGGCGTATTCCCACTCCGCTTCCGTGGGCAGACGATAGCCGTCCGCACTGCGGTCCCAGGTGACCGTTTCTTCCATGACCGAATAGGCAGGCGTCAGGCCGGCCTGCTCGCTCATGGCATTGCAGAAGCGTACCGCATCGAGCCAGCTCACGTTTTCCACGGGCAGGTTTTCACCGCTGAAATTGCTGGGATTAACGCCCATCAGGCGGGAATATTCTGCCTGTGTGACCTCATAGGGGCTCATCCAGAAACCGGACACGGCCACCTCATGCTGGGTTTCATCTTCAATACGCCAGTTTTCGGTTTCCGGGCTGCCCATCAGAAAGGTGCCGCCCTCAATCCGGACAAAGTGATCTTCCACCGTTTTGTCCTCCGTTTCTGAAGCCGGGGCTGCAGTGCCCTCCGAGGGAAGGGGTGCTTCCGGAGAAGGGGCTTCTCCGCTGCCCGATGTCCAGGGTGCCGCAGCGGTGCCCATGCTGCTGTCCGAAGGAGCAGGGAAGGCGGAAGCCAGACCCATTCCCAGGATGACCGCCAGCAGGATTCCCACCAGCGAAAGCAGACGGTCGGCTTCTCCCGCTCTGCGGTTCAGCAGCACGGGGAGCCGGGATCCTGCGAACACCCAGAAGAAGGCGATCAGCAGTGCCTCCAGCAGCACCAGCGGCGTAGCCTTGTCATAGTCAATGAAGGCAAAGGGAACCCGGTAAAACAGGTAATCGGGATAATTGCTTTGCAGAAACAGCCACAGACCGGTTCCCGCGGCCAGAATGGAAAGACCGAATCCGGCACAGCGGATGGCCCGGCTACAGAGGTTCTTCAGCATCGCCGGAATGTGCAGGCCCAGGTGCAGTCCCATCAGCACAAAACACCAGTGGGAAAGGGTAAGGTGCAGCCGGCGTCCGAGGGACGCCCGCATGAACTCGGAGAGGAAAGGCACGGCATGCACGCTCATATTGATGCCGCACAGGGCGGTCAGCACAAAGCAGAGGACCAGTGCCGCATTGATCAGCGTCTGTACCAGCCGGAGGGGAGTGTTTTTTCCCCGGAAGAGCGCTGCATACCATTTCCGGTTCAGCACCTGATGCAGGATCATCAGTACCGTCATGGAGATGCCAGTCCATTCGTGGCCGGCCTCTCCGGTTACCTGATAGGACATCAGCAGCAGAAGCCCGATGCCCAGCAGGACATCAACGATATGTCTGGAATGTCGGAAGCGCATGGTGTTTCCTCGCTTCAGGGCTCAATCCCGAGGGAGCGGGCCCATGCGGTCAGCTCTTCCGTCCCGGCATGGCCGGAGAAGCGTTTGCCTTCCAGCCAGTTTCCGGCACCTGCCTGCTGTTCCAGATGCTTCATGCTGCTGCCGAGGCCGCTGCCGCCGGAAGTAAAGAACACGGCAATGTTTTTTCCGGTCAGGTCGACATTCTCCACAAAACTCGACACAATGCGGGGTACATCGCCCCACCAGATGGGATAGCCGATCAGGATGGTGCTGTAGGCCGTGAGGTCCGGAAGCTCCCCGGCAATGGCAGGACGGCAGGATGGATCATCCGTTTCGATGGAGGTGCGGCTCCCGCGGTCGTTGTAATTCAGATCGGCATCGGTGTAGGGCTCTTCTGGGACGATTTCATACAGGTCCGCATGCAGCCCTTCCGCCAGTTTCTGTGCTACGCTTCTGGTGGTGCCGGTAGCGGAGAAATAGGCTACCAGGATGGAACTGGAAGCAGGTGTTTCCGCAGATGCTGCGGACAGGAAGAAAAGGGTCAGGGTAAGCGCGGACAGAACAAGAAGAATTCTTTTCAGCATTTGGGGGAAACTCCTTTCTCAAAGCAGGTCAACCAGCAGCCCTGTGCACAGGGAAAACAGGATGACGAATGCCAGATAGACAGCAAAACGTTTCCAGCCCAGCACAATCTTCATTGCGCCGAGGTTCGTGATCTTGGTGGCCGGGCCTGTGAGCATGAAGGCCGCTGCACTGCCCATGCTCATGCCGTCCGAAAGCCACTCATGAAGCAGCGGAATGGTGCCGCCGCCGCACATGTATACCGGCACACCGATGGTGGCGGCCATCAGGACGCCGAAGCCGTTGTTTTTCCCGAACAGACCGCTGACCAGGCCGGCGGGGACATGAATCTGATACAGCGCCGTCAGCAGGATGCCCAGGGCGAACATGGGGCCGGTGGCCCGGATGTTGCGTCCGGCGTTCTTCAGAAAACGGAGCAGCAGGTTCGGGTCGGTATCCCGGTTTTTCCCTTCATGGAAACCGGTAAAGTCAAAAAAGCTTTTTCCTTTTCCGCTGTAGAAAAACCGGATCAGCCAGCCTGCGGCACAGCCACAGAGAAAGCAGCTGATGCAGCGGATGGCAAGGGCGGAGGGCCCCAGTGCACCGCTGTAGAAAATCAGCTGCGGGTTCAGCAGAATGCTGGACATCATGAAGGAGGCAAGATAATCATCCTTCACGCCCTGCTCGGAAAAGGAAGCAGCGATGGGGATGGTGCCGTACATGCACAGGGGAGAGGCAATGCCCAGGAGGCTGGCGGGGATTACGCCGAGCCAGCCCATTTTCTGCTGGCCGATCCTGGCAAAGGCGCCGTGGATGTACTTTTTGCCGAACACGGAGACCGCGCTTCCCAGCACGATGCCCAGCAGCCAGTACGGCGCGATCTGCCGGATCTGGATGTCCAGGTAATACCAGAGATAGACGGCTTCCCTCTGATTCCAGTCAGGCATTGCTTACTCTCCGATAACAGACAGACGGTAATTCCGGCTGCCCAGTCCGTTCATGGCGCCGACTTCCAGGGTGTAGAGACCGTTCTGGCGCTCAATCCGGCGGATCAGGCTGCCGCTGTCGGGCATGGCATAGACCAGATCAATTGCGGCCTGGTCAATGGCCAGCGGATCCGTGGAGGCCAGGATGCCGATATCATGCATGTCAGGCTCGGCGGGATTCCCGTCACAGTCGCAGTCCACGGACAGGCGGTTCATCACGCTGACGTAGAGGATGTTGTCGCCCATATAGGTATCCACGCCCTTGGCAGCATCGGCCATGGCTTCCAGGAAGGGGTCCTGCTCGCCCCAGATGCCGCCGCTTTTTTTCGTGCCGCCGGAGTGGATCCACACCTTGCCCATGGAGGAGCCGAAGCCGATGG
>CAMVHE010000106.1 GCA_947167215.1 uncultured Clostridia bacterium | reverse complement strand
GATCTCCGTCTGCCCCTTCAGGTAAACCAGATGAGCGTTGCGGCGGGTGCCGCTTCCCGGCCGGATGTCAAAGCGCGCAATCAGCCGGGCCAGTGCCTCGGCAAAGGCTTCGTCTTCCAGAACGAATTCCAGATGATATCCTTTTTCGGGGTCGGACACCGAACCGCAGGCAAGGAAGACCCCCCGCAGGAATGCCCTGCGGCAGCATTTACGGACGGTAACCTCCTTGGGCACCCCCCGTTTCTGGGTCATGTCAATGCCGCAGCCTTCGAGCACAAAGTCCGCCTCTTCCGCCCTGAGCTGCAGCCGGAACACATTCCGTCCCCCGAGCCTCGCACGGTAGAGCGTAACCAGCTCCGGCTGCACGTCAAAGACTTCCCGGAGCAGGCGGAAGCTGCGCCTTGCCACCACATTGTTTTCGGTTTCAATGGAGAGCCGCTTGCCCTCGCCGCCGCGGTAAATGACCGAACCCGCAGCGGAGATGATGCCGGAAAGCTCCGCCAGAAGGCAGCATACCCGCTCCGGCTCCACGTTGCAGAGTTCTTTTTTGGTCTGTAATGAATACGACACGGCGTCCCCTCCTGCCTACCTTCTGCGCCTGCGGTTGGACGACAGAAGAATCAGGCGCAGCAGCTGGAGCATGGCCTGCAGGGCAGATGCCACATACGTCATTGCGGCAGCGCGAAGCACCGCACGCACGCCGCGGGTTTCATCCTCCGGCATGATTCCGGATTCCAGCAGCCGTACCGCACGCCCGGAAGCGTTAAACTCCACCGGAAGGGTCACCAGATAGAAGAGCACTGCCGCGGCAAAGCAAGCAATGCCGATCTGCATCAGCTGCGGAAAGGACAGGAAAGAACCCAGCAGGAACAGCGGAATTGCCGCCTGGGAGCCGATATTGGCAATCGGCACCAGGTTGGAGCGGATGCGCAGCGGCGCATAGTCCTCCGCGTCCTGTATGGCATGGCCCGCCTCATGAGCGGCCACTCCCAGCGCAGCCACGCTGTCCGAATGGTAAACCGCATCCGACAGCCGCAGCACGTTGTTCTGGGGATCATAATGGTCCGTCAGCCTGCCCGGAATGCATTCGATTGCCACATGGGCCGCACCGTTTTCATCCAGGATGCGCCGGGCCATGTCCACGCCCCGCATGCCGGTTCTGGTCGGCACACTGTTCCACTTTTCATAGGCCCTGTTCACGCCGAACTGGGCCAGCATGGAAACAAACAGGCCGATCAGCACCAGAATATAGGTGGAATCGTACCACACGGCTTACACCTCCCGGATTCCGTTGTACAGAAGCCCTTCCCTGGCATCCACCGTGACCAGCATGCCGTTTTTGAGCATATGCACCGCCTGGTCCGTATAGTCCATCAGCAGGGGGATGCCCAGGGCTTCGCAGGTCACCGCGGCATGGCATTCGCGGTTGGAGCTCTCCACAATGACGGCGGAAGCGGTCCGCAGATAGGGCAGCATGGATGCGTCCGTCATCTTGGTCACCAGGATATTTCCCGGCTTGAAGTTGCTGGCAAGGTCGGAAAGCGTGTTCACCAGGCAGACGCTGCCGCCTGCTACCATATCGCCGATGCCGATGCCGCGCAGCAGCACGTTGCCCACCAGATGCGCCTTCAGCAGGTTCGTGGTACCGGAAACTCCCACCGGGACTCCTGCGGAAATGATGACGACATCTCCGGCCTTTACATAGCCGGCTTTTTCCGCCGCTTCCACGGCTGCATTGATCAGGGAGTCCGTGTCCTCGCTCATCTCCATGTGTGCCGGGATGACGCCGTAGGAAAGTCCCAGCTGGTGATATGCATGCTCGGAAGGCGTCGGCGCAATGATGGGGCAGCTTGGTTTGAAGCGCGCCACCATGCGCGCGGTAGTACCGGAATTGCTCGGCGTGATGATCGCCTTGGCCTGCAGGTCCTCCGCCATCTGGCAGCAGGCATAGGAGACCGCCGTGGCCACCGTTTTGGAGGCATCACTGCGCATGACCTCCTGCTGGAGCCGGAAACCGTTGCCCGTCATCTGGTGACTCTCCATGTAGGTGGCAATGCGTACCATGGTCTCCACAGCCTCAATGGGATAGCTGCCCGCCGCAGTCTCGCCGGAGAGCATGATGGCATCGGTACCGTCGATGATGGCATTGGCCACGTCGCTGGCCTCCGCCCTCGTGGGCCTCGGATTGCGGATCATGGAATCCAGCATCTGCGTTGCCGTAATTACCGGCTTCGCGGCAATGTTGCACTTATGGATAAACTGCTTCTGCAGGACCGGCACTTCCTCCAGGTCCACTTCCACGCCCAGGTCGCCGCGTGCGACCATGATGCCGTTGGACACCCGCAGGATTTCGTCAAAGTTGTCGACGCCCATCCGGTTTTCAATCTTCGAGAAGATCTTGATATAGGATCCGCCGTGGTCTGCGCAGAGCTTGCGGATGGTAAGCACGTCACTTGGCCGGCAGACAAAGGATGCCGCAATCAGGTCAATGCCATGCTCGAGTCCGAACAGGATATCGTCCCGGTCCTTGTCCCCGATGGAGTTCATCTGCAGGTCCACTTCCGGCACGGAAATGCCCTTGCGTCCGCCGAGCAGTCCCCCGTTCACCACTTCACAGACAATGTCCGTATCCTGTACCTGCTTTACCTTCAGGGCAAGCAGTCCGTCGTCGATGAGTATCCGGTTTCCCGGCTTTACCAGCGAGGGGAGACGGTCATAGGTTATGGAAACCTGGTGCTCATCGCCCTCCACTTCCCGGGTCGTCAGAACAAAGTCCTGTCCCACCGCCAGCGGTACCTTATCCTTCACCAGCGTCCCGGTACGCACTTCCGGGCCCTTGGTGTCCAGCATGATGGCAATCGGAATGCCCTTCTCCGCCCGCAGCCTTTTAATCCTGTCAATTCGTGCCGCATGTTCCTCATAGCTGCCATGGGACATGTTCAGCCGGCACACATTCATTCCCGCATCCATCAGGCGGGAAAGCATTTCCTCACTGTCCGTTGCCGGTCCAATGGTACATACGATCTTTGTTTTTCTCATGGCTTACCCCGTTCCCTTCTTCTCTTTCTGTGATCCCCCTCGGGGGATTAAGTTCTATCTGGGACATACTCCGGTACCATCAAAGGAGGGCACGTACTGCGCATCCGCTGCACTCCGCTCCTGCCGGTACCCGTCGAGGCCGATGGCCTCCATATGGGCCAGCACCCGGGCATATTCCCGCTCCGTCACCGTCCGGTCCATGCCGGGTACCTTCGCGGCTCCCGCCACCGGCATGTACTGTCCCATCAGGGAAACCGGCACGCCGGGCAGGTTCTCACGGATCCAGGTCAGTATCTTCATGCTGTCCGCCGTCATTCCCGGAAGCACCAGGTGCCGTACAATCATCCCGCGCTGCAGCATTCCCCGGGCATCATAGACGTTTTCGCCCACCTGCCTCCGCATCTCCAGCAGCGCTGCTTCCGCCACCTCCGGATAATCCGGTGCACCGGACAGAAGCCCTGCCATCCGCCGGCTGCTGTATTTCAGGTCCGGCAGATAAATCTGGACAAGCCCTTCCATCTGCCGCAGGGAAGATACCTTCTCATATCCTCCCGTGTTGTAAACCACGGGAATGCCCGGCTTCGCCATTTGAAGCGCCTGCCGGATCGCCGGAATAAAATGCGTGGGCGTTACCAGGTTCAGATTGTTTGCCCCCTGCTCTTCCAGTTCCCCGAAGATCTCCGCCAGGCGTTCCACGCTGACCGTCTTTCCCCAGCCTTCATGGCTGATGGTCTCATTCTGGCAGAAGATGCAGTGCAGGGGACATCCGGAAAAGAAGACCGCGCCGCTGCCTTCCGCACCGCTGATGCACGGCTCCTCCCAGTAATGCAGGGCCGCCCTTGCCAGTCTGGGCAGGGTTCCGCACCGGCAGAAGCCTTCCCCTGTGGTTTCCTCCCGGAGAGCGCCGCAGTCCCGCGGGCAAAGATGGCAGATCATAGGTCAATAAACTCCTGGAAGCGCGGCAGGATGCCGATGCCATCCGGAAAATGGGCGGCAAACTGGGGAATGGCATGGCTGGGGAAAGAATTCCCTTCGATGAAAACCGGCCCGTCCGGGGTAATGGCCACGTCCCAGGCAACAAAGCGTACCTGCGGCACCTTATGCATCGCCTCCAGGCACATGGCCTTTGCTTCCTCCCAGTAGGGGATCTGCGTTCCCGGTATTTTCTTCCCGGTCATGGGATGAATTTCATAGGTCTCCCCTGCCTTGTTGGCGCCCACGCCGCGGATCACGCCGGTTTCAAGGTCCACCGGCGCTGCCATGCCGCCGCAGTCCACGTTGTCCATCACTCTGCCGTTGCCGATACGGATATAGGCATATACAATGCCTTCCTTTTTATCTCCCAACAGCGTTGCGATGCGGATGGTGTTGACGGACGTGGGGCACAGTGCGGAAATGGTCTCGTGCTGGATCACCCGGTCTTCCACGATGCCGATGCCCTTTGCCTTCAGCTCATCATAAAGGGCATCCGGATCCCCGTACTGGTCCGGCGTGCACTTGAAAATCCCCTGGCCGCTGGAGCCGTCAATCGGCTTGCAGATGATGTCGCCCCTGCCCTGCAGGAACGCTGCAAATGCCTTTTTGTCCGCCTCCTGCAGGTTCAGCCAGCCTCTTTTCACCTGGTCCGCAAAAAGCGTGTTGAATTCATTCTTATTGTCAAAGAAGTGCCAGTATTCCTTATCGTTCATTCTGGCTACAATGCGGTTGGATATTCCCCGCGTAATCTGCGTCTTGCGCTGGGCATCATTCAGCCGGTACATCTCTGCGATCTTATAGTCCACATAGCCTGCATTGTACCGGATGGCACAGCGTACCATATCCATCAGCAGCCAGATCCTGGACTTGCCCGTCTTCCTGCTGAGTTTTCCCGCCGTCTCCATCATTGCCCTGTAATCCATTTTTGATGCCCGCTTCAGGACATATCCAATCTTTCCCACTGCCAGCGCGCCCCTTTTCTCCTCAAATACTTTGCACATTGTAGACGATTTCCGGGGAATTATCAAGAGCAGGCCCGCCACAAAAAGCAGGACGCGGGGCACGCCTGCTCCGGACACCGTTTTGGGGGAATCCGGATGCACAAGAAACGTCCGCTCCCCCCGGAACGGACGTTTCTCCCTTCGTAAAATCAGTCTTTCTTTTCCAGTTCCCTGCGCATGCTCTCCGGAAGATGTTTGCGCCAGAAGCCCTTGCGGTAGGCAATGATGGACAGGATGGTACCCATCACCCAGGCGATAAGCAGCGAGGCAAAAATCGCATGGGGAGAGCCCTGGGGAAATGCCTCGCTCCGGGTAACTGCCGCCAGGCCGTAGGCCAGGGGCATCCGCAGCACCACCGTCGTAATGATGCTCAGCCACATCGGCACCACCGTGTCCCCCGCTCCGCGCATGACGCCCTGCAGCACCTGGGTCACAGAGAAGCACAGATACCCGAAGCTCAGCCACAGCAGGCCCTGGCGGCCCAGTTCCATCACTTCCGGTGTCTGGGTGAACATTCCGATCAGGTTCCTGCCAAACAGGATAATGCATCCAACCAGTACGAAAGCTACTCCCAGCGCCAGTTTCAGCATATCCTTCACACCGCTCCGGATACGTTCCGTCTTTCCTGCGCCGATGTTCTGCCCGATGTAGGTGGTCGCTGCCGTGCCGAAGGTGAAGTTCGGCATCATGGCAAACCCGTCCACACGCATTACGGCCACGTTGGTGGCGATGACCGCGGTGCCCATGGAATTGACCAGTCCCTGGATCAGGATGGATGCCATGGAGAAGATCGCCATGGTAATGCCTGCCGGAATGCCGAGGCCGCACAATTTGCGCAGGATCCTTCCCTCGGGGCGCAGAGATGCACGGTTGATATCCACATGATTTTTCATGCGCAGGATCCGCATCACGCACAGTGTTCCGGAAACTGCCTGGGCAATGATCGTTGCCCAGGCCACGCCCGCAATTCCCATGCGCAGGCTGGCAACAAAGAAAAGGTCCAGCACAATATTCATCAGGCTGGCGATAATCAGGCAGATCAGCGGATAGACGCTGTCCCCCATTCCCCGCAGCACGCCGGAAAGGATGTTGTAGGAACCGTTGCCCAGGAAGCCGATAAAGATGATCTGCAGGTAGATGATCGCTCCTTCTGCCACCTCCGCCGGAGGATTCGTCAGGCCGATCAGGAACGGAGAGGCAAAATAGCCCACCACCGACATCAGCAGGCCGCTGATAAGCGTAAGCAGCAGGGTATTGCCCACGGTGCGCGACAGGGTTTTCCTGTCCCTTGCCCCGAAGTACTGGGCAGAAAGGATGCTTGCACCCGTGGAAATGCCCATAAACAGCACCAGCAGCAGATTGAGAATCGGTCCTGCAGTGCCGACGGCAGCCAGTGCCGTATCTCCGATGTACTGTCCTACAATGATGGAGTCTACGGTATTATAAAGCTGCTGGGCAAAATTGCCGATCAGCAGCGGCACCGAGAACCTGGCCAGCACACTGATCGGTCTTCCCACCGTCATGTCCTGTGTGCCGAAAAGAGATTTAAAACTGCTCATACAGGGGCTCCTTTATTGAGAAATGATTAGCTGCATCCCCGGCATCGCCGATTACGGAGTCCTGTCCGGAAAATACTGCACCTGTTCCTTTTTTCTGAGCAACTATACAGAATCCCTTTCGGAAAGTCAAGGAAAAAAAATCTTCCCTGCCTTTGCATTTCCCGCTGCGGTCTGTCCCGGGTTATGCCAGGCATTACGGGGACTTTCTTTCAAACCGTTTCTGCAATTCTTCCATTTCCAGTTTATAGAGTTCTTCTGCCGCCAGCCGCGTTTTGGCAACCACGTCCCCGCCTTCCAGCGGAAAGCAGTAATAAAGCACTCTCGTATCCCCGATGCAGATCATATCCCCCAGTTCATACCAGTAGTAATCGGAATACAGGCTGTAAGACTCCCTCGGGCCATGGACGTAATCTATTTTTCCGCCGCAACCGCTCAGGTGGAAGCCTTCCCTGGTATGCACCAGGCGTCCTTCCCCGACCGTATACAGGCAGTCCGTATTCACCAGCATCCGGATAAGCACCGGAACATCCAGACGGTAGGTTCCTTCCTGCAGTTCCCGGCGGACGCAGGAACGCTCCCACGCATACCAGTCCGGGACATGGTCAAAGATATCTTCTCCGTCTTCCGCCCGGAGAAATCCCAGCTCTGTCAGGGTCCAGGTTTTCCCGCAGGCCCCGCAGTGCAGTTTTATCCCTTTTCCTTCCATTTTTCCCTCGGTCTGACAGGACGGACATCGGTACAGTACCCGGTTAAGCCCGTCTGCCCGGAAAGTTTCCGTTACCCGGATTCCTTCCGTCTGCTGGTCCCGGAAGTTATCAAAGGTAAAGCATTTCCGGAGAATGCCGTTCAGCTCCTCCGCCGTTTTCTCCCGTATATCCTCCGGAGAAAGAAGGTAGGTCATCTTCGCACGGACAGGAACGTTCCGCAGCTGCAGCATATTATAGAGCGGGTCCCTCAGAAATGCTCCCGAAGTTTTTATCATCACAACGGGGACCCTGAGCAGCTTCAGCAGCTTTCCCACCGAGGACGGAAGCGGAGTGGCCGTACCGTCGAAGGTGTAGCTTGCTTCCGGATACATGAGGATGGAGTCCTTCAGCTCCCGGGTGGCATAAACCATATCCCGGATCAGCATGGTGTCGCTGATGAATTTTCTGGCGGGAATGCATCCAAGCCTGCGCATAAGGCCATTCTTTCCCACAAAGCCGTCCGAAGTACAGATGATGTTGAAAGGCCGGGGATAGAGAATCGCTGCCGCAATCTTGAGATCAATGAAACTGGAATGGTTCATCAGGAAGAGTGCCGGCTCCTTTTCGGAAAGCCGTTCCATCCCTTCCTTTTCGCAGGAGAAGGAAACTGCTTTCAGTTCAGGTGTGCTGAGCATCTTCAGCAGGGTACGGAATAGGATGGATGGCCTCCGGGGATGCTCATGTTCTGGGACCGGAAGCGCCAGCACCTCGTCGACGCTCCGGCTGCGGTTTTTGATTTTCATGTTTCGTCATCCTGTTTTTCTTAATGATTTGCTTACTTAAAAAACATCCTGCGGAAAGCAGGATGTTCATGTTCTTTTCAGCCTTTGACAGCACCCGCGATAAAGCTGTCCTGAATGCGTTTGCTCAGGAAAATATACACCAGCAGCGTCGGGATGGTCGCAATCGACAATGCCGCACCGATGGGGCCCCAGTCCGTCGTATATTGGCCTGAGAGGGACTGCACGCCTACCGGCACCGTCCGCAGCGAATCCTTGCTGATAAACACGTTGGCAAACATCAGCTCGTTCCAGCACTGCAGGAAGGTGTATATGCCTACTGTCGCTACTGCCGGAGACATCAGTGGAGCTATGACCCTCAGGAAAATTCCCCACACCCCGCAGCCATCCAGGAATGCCGCTTCATCCAGATCATATGGGATATCCCCCATGAATCCCGTAGAAATCAGAATGCCCATCGCCAGCGAAAATGCGGCATAGGGAATGATCAGGGCGGCGTAGGTATTGAGCATGTTAATCCTGGAAAGGGTCGTATAGAGCGGCACAATGGACGCATGGATCGGTATGGTCAGTCCCAGCATGAAAAACTTGTTCATGCTTTTTCTGAACTTCCACTGGAGACGGGTCATTGCATAGGTTGCCATGACAGACGCAATCAGCGTGAGAATGATGGTAGCAACGGCAATGATCAGGCTGTTCAGAAAATACCGCGGCATATTGCCCACATTCAATGCCTTTGTGTAGTTCTCCCAGACCCAGTAGCGCGGCAGGCCCATGATGTTCTCACCGAAGATCTCCGCATTGTTTTTGAGCGAAAAAGTCAGCATCCAATATACCGGGAAAATACTGATGAGCGCCCAGAGGATCAGGATCCCGAAAACAATGGCACTCTTCACTGTCACTTTTCTTGGCGCGTCAGGAGCGCGATATGCTTTTGCCATCTTACTTTTCCTCCTTAAACGCCAGGTTGATCAGCAGCGCAAAGACAAAGCAGAGAACAATCAGCATCACTGCTATTGTGGAACCCATGCCATAGCGGTTGCGCAGGAAGAGCAGGTTGATCATCAATGTACTGGGCACCTCGGTCGCATGGTTCGGTCCGCCGTTGGTCAGCACATATATCAGGTCGAAAGATTTCAGGGAGCCGGTGACGGCAAAGATCACGCTGACCCTAAGAATCGGCCGGATATAGGGAATGATGATGTAGCGGCTCACCTGTGCCTCGCTGCATCCGTCAAGCATCGCCGCTTCGTTCAGTTCCGGCGGCACACCCTTGATTCCTGCATACATCAGCAGCATATGATAGCCCACATACTGCCAGAGAATCGGCACGAAGCACGCCCCAAGAGCGGTAGTTTTATCTCCAAGCCATATCTTCGCCAGGTTTTCCAGGCCTGCCCCTCGGAGCGCCATATTGAGTACGCCGTAGTCCGGGTTATATATTTTCAGCCACAGCTGACCGATTACCACGGTGGAAATCAGAACAGGCATAAAGAACACCGACAGGAAAAAGCGCTCTCCCCGGATATGCCGTGCCAGCCGCAAAGCCAGCCAGAGTGCAAACGGAAGCTGGATAAAGCAGGACAATACCGCCAACAGCATGGCATTTTTCAGTGCCCGCATGATGTTAATCGACTTGCTGGAAAACAACTCCACATAATTCTTGATCCCGATGAATTCCGGTATCGTCAGGCCATTCCATTTTGTGAAGCTATAGTAAGCAGACATGATAATGGGTGCAATCAGTACCCCGATAAACAGAATCAACGCAGGCAGCAGAAAAAGAAAAATATTCAGCCTGTAACTCCAATTCTTTTTCATGCTTTTCTTCCCTTTCACAACAAAGAGAGGAGACGGCCCCTCTCAGAGGATTTCACCCTTGTGAAGCCGTCTCCTGGTATATACCGATAAATCCGATTATTTGTCGAGATCTGCAGCCAGGCCTTCTGCATATTCCTGGGCAGTGATTTCACCGGCAAACGCCATGCCGATGTAATCCAGATAGGTGTTGGCAGCATCAGCGCTCAGGAAGTTGTCACCGAAGAGCACCATATCGGTTGCCTTGGAAGCCATATCCGCAGCAGCCTGAACCAGTGGGCTGACCTCTGCATTGGGATCTGCAGCCCAGCAGGGCAGGTTGGCGCCGGACTTATAGTCAGCATCGGACAGAGAACGGGCCAGGGCGAAAGCTGCCTCAGCAGCCAGTTCCTTATGTTCGCAGGTCTCGGTCACGGCCAGCGTGTTGTTGGGTCCGCCGATCATGGCATAGAGGGAAGCATTCTCTTCATCCAGCACCGGGAAGGTGAAAGCCTTCACGCTGGCAGCGATGTCGGAAGCACCGATGTCGCCATTGTTCCAGGAACCATTCTGATAGAACGCATACTTGCCGGCGATGAAGTTGTTCTTCACTTCGTCATTGCCCAGAGCCATTGCGCTCGGATCAAAGTATCCCTTGTTTACCATATCCTGGAAAGCTTCGATGGCCTTGATCATGCCTTCGTCATTCCAGGAAGCTTCGCCGTTGTAGATAGCTTTCAGCTTTTCGCCGCCGATGGTCTTGATAACCATGGGCTCCACATACTCGGACAGGCACCAGAGTTCCTTGCCGGATACGCCGAAGGGGATAATGCCGGCGGCCTTCAGGGCTTCGCAGCAATCAAGCATTTCCTGATAGGTTCCGGGAATATCGTCATAGCCGACCTGCTTGAGCAGATCCATATTGGCATACAGCGTAACCAGAGACATGGAGTACGGTACGCCGTAATGCTTTCCGCCATAGGTGGCATTGACGGTCATGGCCTCGGGAAGCTCATCCGCATAGGTCGGATAATACTCGTCCAGGCAGTAGACACGGCCGGCGTCCACGAAGTCGCCGAGGAAGCTCATGCCCCAGGTAAAGAAGATGTCAGGAAGACCCTTCCCGCTGGACATGGCAGCCTTGATCTTCGTCTTGTATGCTTCGTTGGCAGTGGTAACATGCTCAATTTTGACATTGGGATGAGAAGCCTCAAAATCAGCAATAGCATCAATAAAGGACTGATGGCTGGAATCGCTCTCCGTCGCGATGGACCAGAGCGTCAGGGTGATCTGCTCTTCTGCAAATGCAGTTGCCAGTGTCAGCAGCATCATAGCCGCCAGAATCATGGTAATGACCTTTTTCATAAATCCTTCCTCCTGTTTTGATAACAGTGCATGCTTCCTTACCGGAAGCGGCCGACGTCCCTGGACCTCCGTTCCTGTCGGGCACCTTCTTTCCTACTGTCCTTTCCGGAAAGTCAGGGTCGGGTGACTGCAGAGGTTTTCCCCCCTCTGCTTAATGGATGGATCTATTATAATCGTTTCAAACGTTTTCGTAAAGTGCTATTTCTAATTTTCTTTTCGGAAATTTATCATTATTCACAATTCAATCTGTATTCTTTTCTATTTCACCTATTATATGCCATTTTTTTAGGCATATCTGTCTGCGGTTTTCTTTTTTTTCTTCCTCTTAATTCCCTTCAGAAACGGCAGTTCTTCTTTTTGTGATAAAAATCATGCGTTATATCAGCGAAATATGGCGTTATTCCTGAAAGAAATCGTTTTAGTAACTTCTGTCTGAAATCGCCATTCTGCTTCACTGCCGGAGTCCCGTTCCTCCCTGCGTGTGCCTCCCGAAGGGCGAATTTTTCCCATCACGAAAAAAAACAGCAGGAGAAAACTCCTGCTGTCCTTTATTCGATATTACTCGATGATCTTGGTGACAACACCAGATCCGACGGTACGGCCGCCCTC
>CAMVHE010000105.1 GCA_947167215.1 uncultured Clostridia bacterium | reverse complement strand
CTGCTTTTCCTGTTCCACCAGTGCCGCCGGCGCCTTATTCACAAATCCGGGGTTGTTCAGCTTGCCTTCCGCTCTGCGGATTTCCCCCTCGGTGTTGTCCTTTTCCTTGGTCAGTCTGGCAATTTCCTTCTCAATATCCACCAGGTCTCCCAACGGGATGAACACTTCTGCAGCTTCTGACACGCAGGAAACCGTCTTTTCGGTGATAGCCTCTTCCGGCGTCAGAATCTGCGTGCCGCTGGCCCAGGCCAGACGTCCGTACAGTTCAGCAGAAGCACGCATTGCGTCTTCCCAGCCCTCTTTCGGGCGAATCATCAGGTGTGCCCTGCGGCCCACGGAAACGTTCATCTCTGCTCGCAGGTTGCGGATGCTGCGGATGACGTCCATGACGCCTTCCATTTCCCGTGCTTCCTGATCAAACTGCCACTCCGGATGCACTTCCGGCCAGCTGGAAAGCATGATTGTCCCCTCGGTGCCGGGAATGAACCGGTACACCTGGTCCGTGATGAAAGGCATGAACGGGTGCAGCAGCTTCAGGAGGCAGATCAGGGTATAACGGAGCACCGCTTCAGAGGCCTTCCGGTTTTCACCGTTCAGATTTACCTTGGAAAGCTCGATATACCAGTCACAGAAGGAGCTCCACATGAAATCATACAGCTTCTGGGCAGCAAGGCCGAGGTCATACTCTTCAAAGTGTGCGCTCACCTCTGCAATCGTCTCATTGAGGCGGGTAAGAATCCACTTGTCCGCCATGGACAGCGTCTTACCTTCGATCTCCTCCGGTGTATCTCCCAGATTGCTGAGCACAAAACGGCTGGCATTCCAGATCTTGTTGGCGAAATTTCTGGCGCTTTCCACTTTGTCATCCGAAAAACGCATATCATTTCCCGGGCTGACGCCGTTCACCAGCGAGAAGCGCAGCGCATCTGCGCCATATTTATCGATAATCTCCAGGGGATCCACGCCATTTCCCAGGGATTTGCTCATCTTGCGTCCCTGAGCATCCCGGACCAGGCCGTGGATCAGCACCGTATGGAACGGCGTTTCTCCCATCTGTTCACAGCCGGAGAAAATCATCCTGGCAACCCAGAAGAAAATAATGTCATAGCCGGTCACCAGCACGCTGGTGGGATAGAAATACTTCAGATCCTCCGTCTCCTTCGGCCATCCAAGGGTGGAGAAGGGCCACAGGGCGGAAGAGAACCAGGTATCCAGCACATCCTCATCCTGCGTCAAATGCACGCTGCCGCACTTGGGACACACGGTGGGCGCTTTTCTGGCCACAATGGTCTCTCCGCAGTCATCGCAATACCAGGCCGGAATACGGTGTCCCCACCACAGCTGACGGGAAATGCACCAGTCACGGATGTTCTCCATCCAGTTCATGTAGGATTTTGTGAAACGCTCCGGCACAAACTTGGTCCTGCCATCCTTTACGCAGGCAATAGCCGGCTCTGCCAGCGGTGCCATCTTTACGAACCACTGCTTGCTGACCATGGGCTCAATGGTCTTATGGCAGCGGTAGCAGGTTCCCACCTCATGGGTCAGCGGCTCCACGGATTTCAGGTATCCAGCCGCCTCCAGATCGCTCACAATGGCTTTTCTGGCTTCCATGGTGGTCATGCCGGCATACTTTCCGCAGTCCAGCACATGCGGTTCATTCACGCTGTTTTTGCCTTCCGCAAACAGGCGGTCTGCTTCCGCTTTATCTTCCGGTCCGGTCATGTGTCCGTCATAGGTAAGGACACGCAGGATCTCGAGATCATGCCTCTGTCCCACTTCATAGTCATTGGGATCATGGGCCGGGGTAATCTTCACCACACCGGTGCCCTTCGTCATGTCTGCATGCTCATCGCAGACAATGGGGATTTCCCGGTTCACCAGAGGCAGAATGACATGCATTCCATGCAGATGGGCATAACGGGGATCTTCGCTGTTGATGGCTACTGCCGTATCACCCAGCATGGTTTCCGGACGGGTGGTCGCCAGCTCCAGCATTTCTCCGGTTTCCTTGACCGGATAAAGGAGATGCCAGAAATGGCCATTCTGCTCCTCATACTCCACCTCTGCATCCGAAATGGATGTATTGCAGTGCGGGCACCAGTTCACCATACGGTTGCCGCGGTAGATGAGTCCTTTTTCATACAGGCGGTTGAACACCTCGGTCACTGCCTCGGAGCAGCCCTCATCCATCGTGAAACGCTCACGACTCCAGTCGCAGCTGTTTCCCATGCGGCGTGTCTGTCTTACAATGCGGCCGCCGTATTCCTTTTTCCATGCCCAGGCACGTTCCAGGAACCCTTCCCTGCCGATCTGGTCTTTGGTGAGGCCTTCCTTGGACAGGGCTTCCACAATCTTCACTTCCGTAGCGATGGAAGCATGATCCGTACCGGGCAGCCAGAGCGTAGGATCTCCCTTCATCCGGTGATACCGCGTCAGGCTGTCCTGCATCACGCCATCCATGGCATGGCCCATGTGGAGCTGGCCAGTGATGTTGGGCGGGGGCATGACAATGGTAAACGGCTTCTTACCCTCCCCGCGATGTGCACGGAATGCACCGGATTCCTCCCATTCCTGGTACAGCTTTCCCTCAATCTCCTGAGGATTGTACACTTTGTCCATCTGCGGCGTTTTCTTTTCTTCCATATTGATAATCCCTTTCTCAGTGATTTACTTGCATTAAACGGGGAAAAAGACCAGAATCGCACCGGCGGCAGCGAGGGCGACCCCCAACATTTTCAGCTTTTCCGCATTCTGCTTTTTCCGGGTAAGCCTGCCGGAAAAATAACCCAGAAATGCACCTGCCAGGAGCACGGTGATTCCCGGCAGCATCTGCGCATTCCAATTCATCTGACTTTCCTCCCCAAATGAAAGAGGCACGCCTCCCTGTGAAAGGACGCGTGCCTGCGTGGTACCACCTTTATTCGCACTCCGTAGAGTGCCTCAGGGCATGGTAAGGGATGCCGGCCCGTGAATCTCTTCACGCCCTCCAAAGCGACTTCAGACCCGCCTTCCCGATCTGTCTCTCAGCCATGGACAGACTCTCTTTGCGGTGTACCGGTCCTACTCCTCTTTTTCTCCGGGCATTTTTTTCAGAACGGAGGTATTATACGCAAAAAGCTTGCGCCTTGTCAATCCTTAAAAAAACACCTCCTGCCATTTCATCCCTTCCTGCCCTCTGTCCGTCCGGGGACCTGCGCATCCCCGAATTTCCCCGGAATGAAAAAAAGCTGTGCAGAAGCTCTGCACAGCATCCGGTTACAGAATAAAGCGGCGAATATCCATGGAAGCAACGCTTTCCGTAAGGTGCTCCCGAACATAGTCCCCGTTAATGGTGACATTGACATCCGGCATATCCCCTGCCGCGTTGAAGGAAATATCCTCCAGCATTTTTTCAAAGAGCGTATGAAGGCGTCTTGCTCCGATATCTTCCTTAGCCTCATTCTCGCTCTGAGCCACGTCTGCAAGGACGTCCAGCGCAGAGTCGTCAAAGGTCAGATGGACATGGTCCACCCCGAGCAGTGCCTGATACTGTCTGGTCAGAGCGTTATCCGTCTGGGAAAGGATTGCCTTGAAGTCATCCTTCGTCAGGGGATGCAGGTTCACTCTCACCGGGAAACGTCCCTGGAGCTCCGGAATCAGGTCCGCCACCTTGGCCACATGGAAGGCGCCCGCTGCAATAAACAACATATAATCGGTCCGAACAGGGCCGTATTTCGTATTGACGGTGCTTCCTTCCACGATGGGAAGAATATCACGCTGCACGCCTTCCCGGCTGACATCCGGGCCGTTGTTGGACCGTCCTGCCACCTTGTCAATCTCATCAATGAATACGATGCCGTCCTGCTCCGCCCTGCGGACCGCCTCTTCCTTGACGGCATCCATATCGATCAGCTTGCTTTCTTCTTCCGCAATCAGCAGTTTCCGGGCATCTGCCACTTTCATGCGGCGCATCTTGGTGCGCTTGGGCATCATGTCGCCCATGATGGTGCCGATGGCAACCATGGAGCCGTTAATTTCCACTTCCTGTGGAGAATCTTCCACTTCAATCTCGATTTCCGCATTTTCAAGCTTGCCTTCCCGCAGCTGACGGCGCAGGTCCTCTCCACGGCTGGATATTTCAGCTTTTTCCGAATCCGGCAGTTCCGGCGTTTTCGGTTTGTTTCCCAGCAGCACGTCGATGGGATTCTGCGGCTTCCGGTTCGGGTGCAGCAGAATATCCACAATCCTCTCATCCGCCAGCACTTCCGCACGGGTTTTCACCTTCTGGGCAGCCTGCTCCTTGCACAGCCGAACGGATGCCTCCACCAGGTCCCGTACGATGCTTTCCACATCTCTGCCCACATAGCCGACTTCGGTAAACTTCGTGGCTTCAACCTTGACGAAGGGAGCATCCACAAGCTTTGCAAGCCTTCTTGCAATCTCGGTCTTGCCGACGCCCGTGGGACCGATCATGAGGATATTCTTCGGAACAATCTCATTCCGGATTTCCTCCGGCAGCTGGGACCGCCGGTAGCGGTTGCGCAGTGCCACCGCCACGGCACGCTTGGCTTCGTCCTGTCCGATAATGTAGCGGTTCAGTTCGCTGACAATCTGTTTGGGTGTAAGTTCCATTCCGCTACCTCCTTTTAAGCATCTTCCACAATGATGTTATGATTCGTATAAACGCAGATGTCCGCTGCAATATGCAGTGCTTTTTCCGCGATCTCATGGGCGGAAAGGTCTGTGTTCTCCCGGAGCGCGCGTGCCGCGGCCAGCGCATAGTTGCCGCCGGAACCCACGGCTGCGATGCCATCGTCCGGGGTGATCACCTCACCGGTACCGGAAACGATCATCATCTCCGATCCGCATGCAACAATCAGCATGGCTTCCAGCTTGCGCATTGCCTTGTCTGCCCGCCATTCCTGGGCCAGTTCCACAGCGGCCCGCTCCAGATTGCCGGCATACTGTTCCAGCTTGCTTTCAAAGCGCTCACAAAGCGCAAAAGCATCGGAAACCGTACCCGCGAAACCCGTCACTACCTTGCCGCCATAGATTCTTCTTACTTTATGGGCATTTGCCTTGAAAATCGTGCTTTCGCCCATCGTCACCTGGCCGTCTCCTGCAACGGAAATCTTTCCGTCCTTGCAGACCGCGCAGATCGTTGTTCCCTTGAGTGCCATGTTTTCCTCCTTATATGGTCATTTCCGGCCTTCTGTCCTGATAATGGCCTGAAATCAGAATGCTTTCACAATGGTTTTCTGCCCGTAGGGTCATGAAACCATAAGAAATCATACCGTTTCCGGCCTGGAAAGGCAAGAATGATTTGGTCAGAGTCAGTCAAAGTCTTCCGCCAGCGGATTGCTGCGAAGTGCCTCAATCACATTCAGCGAACGTTCCGCCATGCGTGCATAACGCTCCTGCTTGTTGCGGATCCGGCTTTCAAGGGGAGCAAGCAGTCCGAAGTTTGCATTCATCGGCTGATAGTCCCCGCTTTCCTCCGACACATGCCGGGCCAGACCTCCCAGCATGGTGTAGAGCGTAAAGTCCACAGGCGGCTGTCCCTTCATCTGCCTTGCCAGCGATATTCCTGCGACCAGTCCGCTGGCAGCGCTTTCCACATACCCTTCCACTCCGGTAATCTGTCCTGCAAAATAGATGCCCGGCTTCGAAATCACCTCAAACTGCCGGTTCAGAAATCCCGGTGCTGCCAGGAAGGTATTGCGATGCATGACGCCGTAACGCAGGAATTCCGCATTTTCAAGTCCGGGGATCATGGAAAACACCCGCTTCTGCTCTCCCCACTTCAGCCTTGTCTGGAATCCCACCAGATTGAACATGGTCTTCTCCCGGTTTTCTGCACGCAGCTGCACCACAGCAAAAGGTTCTCTTCCGTTCCGCGGATCCCTCAGCCCCTTGGGCTTCATGGGCCCGTAAGCCATGACCAGGCGGCCCCTTGCAGCCATAACCTCAATCGGCATGCAGCCTTCAAAAACCTGGGTTCCGTCAAAGCCGTGCACCTCTGCCTTTTCCGCCGTCAGCAGGGCCTGGTAGAACGCATCATATTCTTCTTCCGTCATGGGACAGTTGAGATAATCATCTCCCTGACCGTAACGGCCCTGACAGAATACCTTCTCCATGTCGAGGCTTTCCGCGGAAACAATCGGCGCGGCCGCATCATAAAAGCTGAGGGTGGAAAGTCCGGGAAGCGCAGCAATAGCGGATGCCAGTGCATCCGAGGTCAGCGGTCCCGTTGCCACAATGGCATTCTGCTCCGGGATAACGTCCGCCTCCCCGCAGACCACCGTAATATTCGGGTGCGACCGGATTTTCTCCGTTACCATGGCTGAAAATGCATCCCGGTCCACTGCCAGCGCTCCACCTGCAGGGACCCTGGTGGCATCTGCACAGGCAAGGATAAGGCTGTTCATCTGACGAAGTTCTTCTTTGAGCAGTCCCGGACCCACCGTAACGGAATCCCCCCGCAGGGAATTAGAACACACAAGTTCAGCAAAACCCGCGCAATGATGCGCGGGTGTGAATTGATGCGGTTTCATTTCCACGAGGGTGACGGCAATACCACGTTCAGCCAGCTGCCAGGCTGCCTCACATCCAGCAAGTCCGGCACCAATGACCTTGGCTTCCATCATTCCTCCCCTTCCTCTTCCACAGCGACCCGATACCGGCAGTTCGGATCTGCACAGACATGAAAGCTTCCTTTGCGATTGACCCGCAGCGTCATATATCCGCCGCACTTCGGGCATTTCTCTTCCACCGGCCGGTCCCAGCTGACAAAGCTGCACTCCGGATACCGTTCGCATCCATAGAAGTGCTTGCCGCGGTGAGAAATCTTTTCCTGCAGTTTCGCTCCGCAGATCGGGCAGGGAGCGTCGATATTCACAACAATATTCTTGGTATTCCGGCAGGCCGGGAAGTTGGGGCATGCGAGGAATTTCCCATAACGGCCCATCTTATAGACCATTCTGGCACCACACTGATCGCAGATGACGTCCGATTCCTCGGCCTTGATCTCAACCTTTTCGATCTCCTTCTCTGCCACCGTCAGTGTCTTCTCAAACGGGCCGTAGAATTCCTCCACCACAGAGTGCCAGTCCAGTTTGCCTTCTTCCACCTCGTCCAGCTTCTTCTCCATATTGGCGGTAAAATCGACATCCACCACATCCGAGAAGTACTCCTTCATCATGTCGGTCACCATGATGCCCAGTTCCGTGGGAACCAGCGTCTTCTTTTCCCGCATGACGTAGCCGCGGCCCAGAATGGTGGCAATGGTAGGCGCATAGGTGGAAGGACGGCCGATTCCCATTTCTTCCATGGCTCGAACCAGCGTTGCCTCCGAATACCTGGGAGGCGGTGCCGTGAAGTGCTGCTGAGGAGTGACACGCTTGCACGTGCAGGAGCTTCCTTCCTTGACTTCACTCACCCATTTGCCGGTGTTCTCTTCATCATCATCACTGCTCAGCTCATATACTGCCGTAAATCCTGCGAACTTCATGCGTTCTGCGCTGGTGCGCATCGTCACGCCATTGTCGCTGGTCATTTCAATCTGCTGCACTTCATAAACGGCATTGGCCATCTGGCAGGCTACAAAACGATTGTACACCAGCCGATACAGCTGATACTGATCCCGTGTCAGGCTGTCCTTGACATCTTCCGGGCGCAGTTCCACATTGGTGGGCCGTATGGCCTCATGGGCATCCTGGGCGCTGCTGCGTCCCTTGTATGTCACAGGCTTTTCCGGTACATATTCTGCACCATAAACAGACTGGATCATGGAACGTGCTGCCGCTACCGCCTCATCGCTGAGACGGACACTGTCCGTACGGATATAGGAGATGAGACCCATGGTACCGTGTCCCGCCACATCCACGCCTTCATAGAGCTGCTGAGCGATCTGCATGGTCTTGGAAGTGGTGAACCCAAGCTTGCGTCCCGCCTCCTGCTGAAGGTTTGAAGTCGTAAAAGGCGGTGCGGGATGCTTACGCTTTTCATTGCTTTTCACCGAATGGACCGTGAACTTCCCGCTTTCGATTCGGTTTCCGGCGTTTCCGGCACTCTCCGCGTCATGAAGTTCCGGCTTTTTTCCATCGATGTATACCAGCCGGGCGGTCAGTTCACTCCTGCCTGCCGCGAAGGCGGCTTCCACCGTCCAGTACTCTTCGGGCTCAAAAGCATCGATTTCTTCTTCCCGGTCCACTACCATGCGGGTAGCCACAGACTGCACACGGCCTGCGGAAAGACCTTTCTTGATCTTCACCCACAGCAGGGGGCTGATCTTGTATCCCACCAGGCGGTCAAGAACCCGGCGGGCCTGCTGTGCATCCACGAGCTCCATATTGATGGCCCGTGGCTGCTTGATTGCTGTTTTTACCGTTTTCTGTGTGATTTCATTGAATTCTACCCGGCACATCGTACTGGGATCGATATTCAGGATCTGCGCAAGATGCCAGGAGATGGCCTCCCCTTCCCGGTCCGGGTCGGTTGCGAGGATAACGCTCTTGGCTCCCCTTGCATTTTTGCGGATTTCCTCGAGAAGCTCTCCCTTTCCGCGGATGGTGATATAGGACGGCTCAAAATGATTGTCCACATCCACTCCCAGCCGTGATTTCGGCAGATCCCGCACATGGCCGGCAGATGCTTCCACTTTATATGTTTTCCCCAGAAATTTACCAATCGTACGCGCCTTAGCAGGTGACTCAACGATCACCAATTTATAGGGTGTTTTTCTTGCAGTCAATTATTGGTACCTCCTCAAGGAACGTGTTCCTCTTCTAAAACGCGTAAAAGAATAGCAGTATTGCTTTTTTCTGTCAAGAATCTTCTTTCCGTACACTATCCGACTTTTCCCATTTATTAATGCATTTCTTCTCTTTGCGATTTTTTTCTTCCTTCTTTTACATCTCCATTTTCCTGAAAAGCGGCCCCTGCCTTCCTCTCGCATCAGGGTATCCGCTGCCGTTTCCTGCTGCTGCGGCACCTGCCTTCGGGCTCCTCAATTCCACAGGTATTTCCCTATGTCTGTTTTCTTTCCCTTTTATATGAATTGCCACAAATTCTGTGTAGATTAGCAAAAAAACAGCTGCAATCGCAGCTGTTTTTTCTTATGTTGTTATTCATGCATCCGAAATCATCCGGCGCAGACAGAATTAATATCTGTTCTCGCGATGATTCTGGAAGCACTCACGGCAGTAAACGGGCCGGTCTCCACGGGGCTGGAAGGGAACCTGGGTCTCCTTGCCACAGTCAGCACAGACAGCCGTGAACATCTCACGGGGCTGACGGGTTTCTCCGCGCTGTGCACGGAATGCTGCACGGCACTCCGGGCAACGACGGGGCTTGTTCTGGAAGCCTTTCTCAGCATAGAACTCCTGTTCAGAAGCAGAGAAAATGAATTCTTTGCCGCAATCACGGCATACAAGGGTTTCGTCCTGATACATTGTCTTGTATCCTCCTGAAATTTGATAACCTCCACCGGTCATCTTCTTGGGTCGACTTCCAGATCACGCTTGATGCTTTGCCATGGAGTCCGAATCGGAAAGAGTATGAGGTTTAGGTTCCGGCATAGTATAACACATTCCGCAAAAAAAGAAAATGCTTTTTCGGTGATTATTTCAAAAGAATTCATACCAAAGGTTCTTTTTTCCCGATTTTGGATTCCGCAGCTCCTCCGCATGTCCTTTTTTCCGGGGATGCATTGCCCGGAAATCAGAAAAATCAGATCAGGATACCGTTGAGGTGGTCTATTTCATGGAGAATCGCCTGTGCAGTAATATGATGGAAGGTTTCCCTGCGTTTTTTCATCATGATATCCTGATAGGATACCTCAATTTCCCGGTACCGTGTTACCCTGCGGATTCCGTCAATGGAGAGACATCCTTCGTCCATCTCGAAGGGGTCCCGGGTCTGCAGGACTTCCGGATTGAACATCAGCAGGCTGCTTCTTCCGATGCTGACCACAATAATCCGCTTCAGCACCCCGATCATATTTGCCGCCATTCCGACGCACTCCTCGGAATGCGCCGACAGGGTATCCCGCAGATCCATTGCTGCCGGCAGGTCCAGATAGGTTGCCGGAGCGGAAATCTTCTGCAGGACCGCAGGATCTTTGCATATTTCCCGGACCATGTCTGCCTCCTACCGCGCAATGGCAGCAACGCGTTCCGCCGCCTCTTTCATGATCGACACAATTGCATCCGACCAGCGATCAAACTCCGGATCCTCCTTCTGCAGCGCAGGCGTCTGCAGGTAATTCCGGACAGAGCGCCGCACTGCCTGGTCGAAACGCTCCTTCTGCACATAGTGGGGCACCAGATGGTGGAGCTTGCTGTTATCAAAGATCACGGAATGGGCCTTGTCTCCCAGGAGGTTGCCGGTCATGTCATACAGTGGGCTTCCGGCAAGCATGGAGGACGGTACATAGCAGGGAGTGAAGCTGCATCCCAGCGCCGCCGCCACTGCCTTGTGGATATCGTTCCAGGTCATCAGTTCCTCCGAGGTAATCTGCACCGCCTGACCAAGGGCATGCGGATTGCCGCAGAGCCCTGCAAAGGCTTCTGCAAAGTCCCGGGAGGACATCACGGCCCAGAGGCTGGTCCCGTCTCCCGGTACAAGTACGGGCTTTCCTTCCATCATCCGCTTGAGTACCTGCCATACCCCGTTCGATCCGTGCACCGCCACGGGAACGCTGCGGTCAGAGAAAGTATGGCTCGGGCGCACGATCGTCACCGGCAGCTTTCCTTCCTCAAATGCCTGAAGGAAGAGCTTCTCACAGGCCGCCTTTTCTCTGGAATACTCCCAGTAGGGGTTAATGAGCGGAGTGGACTCATTGATCGTGCCGCCTACCGGCGGCTTCAGATAGGCGGAAGCGCTGCTGATAAAAATAAACTGTCCGGTTTTTCCGGAAAAAACCCGGATATCCCGTTCTGCCTGGGCGGGATGGAAGCAGATGAAATCCGCCACCATGTCAAAATAACGATCCACCATAGCGGCAGTCAGCGCGGCTTCGTCCTGAACATCACAGATAATCTGTTCCACTCCCGGGATTTCTCCGTTCCGGTTTCCCCGGTTGATCAGCGTAACTTCCCATCCTTCCCGGAGCAGCACCCGGACCACATCAGTGGAAATAATGCCTGTACCGCCTAAAAAACATGCTTTCATGGAGCTTTCCTCCTCTTCTGTCGGTCGTCCGTATTCCGGCCTGTACCCATCTCGCTCTTGCACATCGCCGTTTTGCCCATTATAATGCAAAGCAGCATAAACCGCTACTCCCAAAACAGATTTGTGAGGTTTCTATGTCAGACCGTCGTCTTTTTCTGCCAACTACCCGGGAAGATGTGAACGCGCTCGGATGGGATGCGCCGGATATTGTTTTTGTTTCCGGCGATGCCTATGTTGATCACCCTTCCTTTGGTTCGGCACTGCTGTCCCGCATTCTGGAGCATGCAGGGTACCACGTCGCCATCCTGGCACAGCCGGACTGGCGTTCCGACCGCGACTTTCTGCGCTTCGGCCGCCCGCATTACGGCTTCATGGTCAGCTCCGGGGTCATTGACAGCATGGTCAACCACTATACTGCCGCCAAACGCCGCCGCTCTTCCGATGTCTACACGCCGGGCGGCAGAAGCGGCAGGCGTCCGGACCGTGCCGTCACCGTCTACTGCAAAAAGCTGCGCTCGCTCTTCCCCGAGTCCCCGATCGTCATCGGCGGCGTGGAAGCATCCCTGCGCCGTTTTGCACACTATGACTACTGGGCGGATAAGGTCCTTCCATCCATTCTCCTTGACAGCACTGCGGACCTGCTGCTCTTCGGCATGGGAGAGCGCACCATCCTCATGGCTGCCGAATGGATG
>CAMVHE010000104.1 GCA_947167215.1 uncultured Clostridia bacterium | reverse complement strand
GTTTCAAGCAGCCGCTCCTGAAAGCTTTCCTCATCCGCGGGAGAAAATCCGCGGGTGATCCGGGTGACGATTTCGGCATCCACCACGGATTTCAGACGGGCCTTGAGTCTGGTCAGCCGGGCACTTTCTTCGGTGGTTTTCGGAGCGATGGTAGTCAGATACTTGAAGCAGATCGGTTCCAGTACACCGGATTTTTCATATAGAGCGCAATAGGCGGTTTTTTCCAGACGGTGAGGCGCCGGTACATAGACCGAATCATAGTAGGGCGAAGGGGCAAAAAACTGGCCGCAGATGACGGGGACGGACTGATAAAGCTCATTGTCGGCAGGAACGTAGCGGACGGCATACCGTCCATCTTCCTGCCGGAAGAGGGTCTGACCGAGTGCACCATTCTGGGAAACCAGCATGGTTTCAGTTTCGAACTGGGCATCCAGCCAGCGGAGGCTGCTTTCGATATCCTGATTGTCCGTAGTCAGAGCGGCACCGAATTCGATAATATCCATGTTTCGCGGAAGACAGGCGCGGGTGTTTTCAGCATGCACGGGAGGGATGATGGTGTAGTTGGCGATGACATCTGCGGAAAGGGCCGTATTCTGCAGGCGCCAGTAGCTGAACATGCCGCAGTTTCCGGTGTTGACCTTGGCGGCCCAGATATTGCTGCCCTGGCTGATGAAATCAATGTCCAGCAATCCCTCGGAGTACATGGAATGAAGCCAGCTGAGAGCCTGCCAGAATGCAGGGGTTGCCGGGGCGAAGATGACCCGGCCGGAATCATCCAGGTAAACGTACTCTTCGTTCAGCGGAAGACCGAAAAAGGAAAACAGATTATACAGACCGGTGTTGTTGTCATCAAAGGTGAATTCCAGGGGAATTTCATCCTGAAGGCCGTTGCCGTTGGGGTCATCATCCCGGAAATGGCGGAGGACATCGGTCAGTTCCTCCAACGTTTGAGGGGCAGACAGACCTAAAGCATCCAGCCAGGTCTTGTTGATAAAGAAGTGCCCGTTGGTATTGATCCCCTGGGAAATGAGAAAACCAAGTTCATAAATGTGGCCATCCGAGGCTGTCATCTGGTCCCGCAGCCCGCTTTCGTCGAGCAGGGCAGTGTAATTGGGAAGAAGTCCTTTTTCCATATAGCCTTCCAGGGGAACCAGCAGATGCCGCGATACGCCGTATTCTTCCACATTCAGGTTGCCTCGGAGGATCATATCGGGCATGCGGCCTTTGGCAAAGACCAGGCTGACACCGGAATCCCATTCCGAATCCTTCACATCTTCAAATTCGACATGGACTCCTGTTTCTGCCTCAATCTGCTCATAAAACCACAGATGGTTGAAGTCAATGGCGATGTTTTCAAGCTCATATTGCAGGGCAGTCAGCGAGACCGTATCTGTGGGAGGGTTCTTACCGGTACAGCCAGACAGCAGAGCGAGGCAGAGGAGCATCAATAAGCAGAGCAGCAGGCGATGTTTCATAAAAGCTCCTCCATAAAAAGACGCTCCTGCGGCCATCCGGCGCAGGAGCGTCCTGGCATTCTTGCTTAATTATAGCATCGAATACCATGCGGAGCAAATGATTTTACTTGGCAAGGAATGCATCATAGGCATCCTGATAGAGCTCAATGTAGCGGTCAACCCCAATGCCCTTGGCCTGTTCCTGGAAGCTGTTCCAGCTCTCATCGGTCACGCCGTTGCGGACGAAATTGGCAAAGGATTCTTCCATGAGCTTCTGGAGCTCAGTGTAGATATCGGCCGCTTCGGTAGCATCTTCGTTGCTCATCTTGGCCAGATCGCGGAGGTACTGGAAGCTCTTGTACTCAAGAACGCCGGCATCCGCATACATCTTGCTGTCTTCATAGCGTTCCACGCGATGGGGGGCCATCTTGTAGATGGAGGTGTAGTAATCGCCAGGGGCGAAGAACTGTCCCATGGTGACAGGAACGAAGGAATAGAGGCCGTTGTTTTCCGGAATATTGATGACATCATAACGGCCATCGTCCAGCAGTACGATCTGCTCCCCGACTTTTCCGTTCAGGGCGACCATCATGGTTTCGGTTTCGAGCTGCGCATCGATCCACTTGAGAGCGGCAACCGGGTCCTTGCAGTTGCGGGTCAGGTAAGCACCGGCAGTGGGAACTTCCAGAATCTGGGAGACAGAAGCCTTGTATCCGTCAGCAACCGGGGGCAGGATGGACTTGAAATTCGGGACATTCTCTGCGGAGATCGCGGTATTGATCAGACGCAGATAGCAGAAGTATCCGACCTGGCCGGCATTGACCTTGTTTGCCCAGAGGTTGGAGTCCTGCGTCAGGGATTCGGGATCCATGAGGCCTTCCTCATAGAGCATATGGAGCCATTCCAGGCAGGCACGATAGCCGGCCTGTGCACCGGTGAACTGGACTTTTTCGTTTTCGTCAATATAGTAATAATAGGTATTCTCCGGCACGCCGAAAGAGGCGAACTGATTCCAGATGGTTTCCGGTCCGAACTGAGTGTGGGAAGCGGAGAAAGGATATTCAATTCCGTCGGCCTTCATGGCGCGGAGCATTTCCGTTACTTCCTCAATGGTGGTGGGGACGGCAAGGCCCAGCTTGTCCAGTTCAGCCTGGTTAACATACCACGTACCGGTGTGGTTGACATTCTGAGCCATGAGGTATCCAATGTAATAGGTTTTGCCATCGGAGGCGGGAATGGAATCGCCGGCATGATTCAGATTGAGGCGGCTCATGTAGTTAGGCATGATCTCCTCAGTCAGGTATTCATCCAGCGGGAGCAGCAGGCCCTGGGTGACGCCGTATTCTTCCACATCAACGGGATTGCGGAGAATCATGTCCGGCATCTTGTCCGGTACAGCAAACATCAGGTTGACGTTGGTGCTCCAGTCGGCATCCTTTACCATTTCAAAGTCGACGTGAACACCGGTTTTTTCTTCGATCATGTCGAAGAACCAAAGGTTGTTAAAATCGGTATTCTGGTTTTCGAGTGCATACTGGAAGGCAGTCAGATTGACTTTTTCCTCAGCGAAGGCACTGCCGACAGCAAGCAGCAGACAGAGTGCGAGACACAGGATAGTACATTTCTTCATGGGAAAACCTCCTTATATTTTTTCAGGACCATGTCCTGATAGGATACTGGTTGACATCAGCCTTTGAGGGAGCCGATCATGACTCCTTTGACGAAATACTTCTGCATGAAGATATACAGCAGCACGGCAGGAACGGTGGAAACAACGATACAGCAGTATTTGGCCACTTCCGCTTTGCGCAGCGCTTCCTGCAGGCCGCCCAGATTGTCCGCATAGGCGGCAAAGAAAGTGTCGGAGGAACCGGTAGAGGTGAGAGATGCCAGAATTTCCCGCAGTACCAGCTGAAGCGGGTACAGATTGCGGCTTCGCAGCATGACAAGTCCGGTGAAATAGTCATTCCAGCGGGCAACGCCATAATAGACGGAAAGAACGGCGATGATGGTACCCGACAGAGGAAGGACGCAGCGGAAGAAATAGGTGAAATGATCCGCGCCATCCATGACTGCAGCTTCGTAAAGCTCGTTGGGAATGCTGGTCTGGATATAGGTTCTGGCCACCATAAGGTTCCAGACAGATACCAGATTCATGAGGATCATGATGGTACGGGTATCATAAAGGCCCAGGTCCCGGACGTTCAGAAAGATGGGAATGAGGCCTCCGGAAAAGAACATCGTGAAGGTGATGCCCAGGTTGACGAGGGTTTTTCCGGTAAAGCGGCGGGAAAGGGAATACGCTGCGGCCAGCGTGACGATGACGCTCAGTGCAGATCCTGCCAGGGTATAGAAAATGGAATTGAGGTAGCTGCCCCACAGCTCCTTGTATTCAAACACGGCCTGATATCCCATGAGGGAAAAATCCACAGGGAGGAACAGCACCCGCGCCTGAAGGACGGCATCCGGATCCGATACCGAGGCGATCAGGATCAGCCAGAGCGGGTAAAGCACGATGAAAAGGACAATAATCCAGAAAATGTTGTTGAGGACATTGAAGACCCGGTCAGCACCGGTTTCGCGGATGCGGACAGAGGAATGCTTTGCGTTTTCTGCCATGGTGCACACCTCCTCAGAACAGGCTGATGTCGCTCATCTTCCGGGAGATGGCGTTCACCAGCATGATGATGGCAAAGTTGATGACGTTGAGGCAGAGACCGATGGCGGAAGCATAGGAATACTGTGCTTTGCTGGCAGCAATACCGACATTGTAGACATATACGCCGAGAATATCCGAGACGGCCATGTTGCCGCTGGTCTGAAGCAGCAGTGCTTTATCGGTGTTGCTGGAAAGCAGCGAACCGCAGTTGAGGATGAGCATCATGACAGCGATGGGCAGAAGATGCGGAATGTCCACATGGATGATCTTGTCAAAGCGTGTGGCTCCGTCAATGGTGGCAGCTTCGTACAGCTGCGGATCAATGGAGGTCAGCGTGGCGATATAGAGGATGGTATTCCATCCCGCGTTCTGCCAGATCTCCGAGCCGATGAACAGCGGCCGGAACCAGGCGGGCTCCATGATGAAGTAGATGGACTTTCCTCCGGCAGCGGTGATCAGGTGATTGATAATGCCGTTTGTCGGGGAGAAGAACAGGTAAATCATGCCGGCCAGTACCACCGTGGAAATGAAGTGCGGCACGTAGATGGCGGTCTGTGCAAAGCTTTTGAAGCGTTTGACATTCAGCTGGTTGAGCATGATGGCCAGCAGGATCGGGATCGGAAAACCGAAAATCAGACCGAACAGATTCAGAAGGAAAGTGTTGGCAAACATGCGGCCGCAGTAATAGGAATCGAAGAATTTCTTGAAATACTTGAGCCCTACCCATTTGCTGCCCGTGATGCCGAAGGCTGCCTTGTAATCTCTGAATGCGATCTGGACGCCATACATGGGGAAATAGCAGAAGACAATGAAGAATGCCAGTGCAGGCAACAGCAGTACCCATAACTGCCACTCCTGACGGAAGGTCGTGCCGATGTTTCTCCGCAGATAACCGGCAGGACGCTTTTTGTTGCTTTGCTGCATGGAAGTGCCTCCTCTCCGGGGGGAAGATGTCGTTTTCTCTGAGGCTATTATAGCGGCCAGTGAGCTGCAGTGAAAAGAAGCGAAAATTCTGCGCATGCCTTATAAATCTAACAATACAACAAAAAATGGAATCGGCAGAATTTTTGCACCTGCCCTCAAGGACACTTCTTTGGTAGAATAAGGGCAGTTTTCGAGAGGAGGAACACAAGATGCTGCCGGAAACAAAGGTACATTTCTGTGCACAGGATGAGACACTGCAGCGGGTATATGATAAGGCAGAAGAAAAATGTCTGCAGAACATCACGGATTTTGCGGGAGAAAAGGTTCTGGTGGAAGGCGGAGGCTATGAAAAAATCTGGCTGGAAACGCAGCCGATGGGGGGAGAGATGTATGCGCTGCGCAATCTGCAGATCGCTCTCAATAATAATCGGATGTTCATGCGTTACCAGCGGGAGGATGGAAGACTTCCCGGCTCCATTGCCTGTGAAAATGGCAGGGTGATTCCCCAGTTCAACAAATATCAGGGATTCTGTTTTCCATTCCATGCCCTGAATCTTTACTATATGATAGGAAGAGATGCCGACTATCTGAACCAGCTGAAGGAAACGCTGATCCGTTTTGACGCCTGTCTCTGGAGAACACGCTCACTCCGGGAGGATGGGCTGCTCCGTTCCTTCTGCGTCTATGATACCGGGGAGGACCTTGCACTGCGATACGGCGATGCACCATGCTGGTGGACGGAGGATACACCCCCGGAAGGTTATCAGGTGGTTCCCATGGCTTCCATGGACGTGACCAGCTGGAGCTATGCCTGCCGTAATACCCTTTCGAAAATCTTCCTGCTGGAGCAGCAGCCGGAAATTGCAGAGAACTGGGCAAAGAAGGCGGAAGAGGTCCGCTTTTCACTGAAACGGGAATTGTGGGATGCACAGGCCGGTGCACTATATGACCGGGATCATGCGGGAAACCGGGTGAACGTCCTCTGCCACAATACGCTTCGCTGTATGTACTGGGGATCCCTGGACCAGGAAATGGCAGACCGGTTTGTTCAAAGGCAGCTGCTGAACCCATCCGGATTCAATACACCGTTTCCTCTGCCCAGTGTGGCGGTCAGTGATCCGTCCTTCCGTAATGCACCGGAGAACAACTGGAGCGGACAGAGTGAAGGACTCACTTATCAACGGGCTATTCTTGCACTGGAACGCTATGGCTATCCGGAACTGGTGACGGCATTGGGAGAAAAGCTGATTGCGGCGATTGCAGGACATGGATATCGGTTTACCCAGCAGTTTGATCCGTTTACCGGGACACCATCCCTGGTGCATGCGGTAACGCATCAGCCGGTGACTCCGGAATCCGGGGAACCTGTCCAGGATGCCTACGGTCCAACACTGCTGGCAGTGCTTGAATACATTGCACACCATTATGGAATCGATACCCACCTGGGAGAAGTGTGGTTCAGTCTCGGCAGTGGAAAGCCTTATGAGTATGAGGCGGCTTTTGCAGGGCATACCTGCGGTATATTCAGCGATGGAAAGAAAGCAGAAATCCGGATGGACCGGCGGATGCTCGGAAGCTTTCCCTGCGGAAGCAGGATAGTGACCGACGAAAACGGAAACATCCGGAGGACGGTCCGGATCGAGGGGGTGGAACGATGAACGGATCATGGACAGATTCCCTGCAGGAGGACCTGGAAAAGATGGCCGCTGCTCTGGAAAGCAGTATCCATCCCTGGCAGGAAAGGGAAGGAGTATGGAGGCCGGAACAGTTCGGAGCAGAACCGGGGAAAAAAGCAACGGAAGCCATTCAGAAGGCCATTGATGCAGCTGCTCTCCACGGAGGAACGGTGAAGCTCTCCAGGGGGGATTACCTGAGCGGGACGCTGGTGATGCGTTCCAATGTGCGGCTGCAGATCTGTGCCGGTGCGAGACTGCTTGCGAGCACAGACCTTGCCGATTATCCGGAAAAGCATGCAAAGAGGCTCACTGTCCAGGATACCAGCATGGGGATGCATCAGTCCCTGATTTTTGCGGAGGGATGCAGAAATATCTGCCTGTGCGGTGACGGAGTGATAGACGGCAGAGGGACACCGGACCATTTCCCCGGGGAGGAGACAGCACAGGGGACGCCGGGGAGGCCTTTCCTTATCCGCATCCTTGACTGCTCCGATGTGGAGGTGTCCGGCGTTACGCTGAAAAACGCCGCCTGCTGGATGCAGAATTATCTGAACTGCGAACGTCTGCTGCTGACGCATCTCACTGTTCGAAACCATGCGAACTATAACAATGACGGCATGGACATTGACGGATGCAGGGATGTGATCATCCGGCACTGCAGGGTCAGCAGCGGGGATGATGCACTGTGCTTCAAGGGAGCATCCCAGAGGAATACGGAGCGCATACTGGTTGAAGACTGCGATTTTTATTCCGCATGCAACGCGATCAAGGTAGGGACCGATACCCAGGGAAGTTTCCGAAATATTCTGGTTCGTCACTGCCGGATCGGAGGTCTGGCAGAAGACCCCTCCGGCCTGAAGCATCCCTGTTCGGACAGCGGGGTCTCTCTGGAAACCGTGGACGGCGGAACCGTGGAGCGGATATGGTTGGATGATCTCCATATCAGAAGGGCAATGAGTCCCTTATTTTTCCGCATTGCAGACCGCGGCCGCGTGAAACCGGGAGACCCGAAACCGGGAATCGGTCAATTGCACCGGGTCCTGGTTACCCATGTCCGGGGAACGGGAAATGGCATCCGCGGTTCCTATATGATGGGAATGAAGGAACATCCCATTCAGGAAATCACGTTTCGGGATGTGCTGCTGGAGCAGTACGCGATGGACGATACACCGGTGGATGCATCCTGCTTTGGGGATTACCCTGATGCCTATCCGGATGCGCACATGATCGATGATACCGGACCGGCACCGGCTTATGCATTGTGGACAAGGTATGCAGAAGGGATCCGTCTGGAGGATTATCGGGTGCTCCCGGACGGGGAAGAGAAAAGGCCGGCTGTTCTGCAGGAAAACTAAAGCCATCGAATCAGAACAGATGGAATTTCAAAGATGAAAGATTTTCACCTTAGACGTGAAAAATATTGACAAAAAGAAAAGTGGTAGTAAAATAGCGGATGTATGTAAATGGGCATTAGAAAAGCCCGCACAAATGGAGGAATATTATGAAAAAGATCGCATTTGTTTCTCTGGTAATGGCATTCGCCATGATGTTTTTTGTCGCAACCGCAGAGACCACGATACAGCTGGGAACCACTGTCAATGAGCAGGATTCTTTCCAGGTGGCTGCGGAAAAGTTCGCTGAGCTGGTTGCAGAACGCACCAACGGCGAATACAAAATAGAGATTTTCCCGAATGGTGCGCTGGGCGGAGAAAGCGACATGCTTGACTCCATGTCCATGGGTCTTCTGGATATGGGCATCATCACTTCTGGTCCATTCGTCAATTTTTCTCAGATGATGGGCGTGCTGGACATGCCTTTCCTGTTTGCCAACAATGAGGAAGCTTATACGATCTTCGACGGAGAGATCGGTCAGGAACTTCTTGATACTCTGGAAGAGAGCAATCTGAAGGGTCTTGCCTATGCAGAGCGTGGTTTCCGCAATATTACCAACTCGGTGCGTCCGGTTCGCAACGCTGAGGATGTGAAGGGACTCAAGCTCCGCGTCATGGAAAACAAGGTATATACCGCAACGTTTGAAGCGCTTGGCGTGAATGCAGTTCCCATGGCATGGGCAGATGCGCTAACTGCCATGCAGCAGGACACCATTCAGGGTGAGGAAAATCCCATCAACGTCATCTATTCTTATGGCCTCTGGGATTACAACCAGAAGTATGTCACGCTTGACCGCCACAGCTATTCCACCGCTATCATCACCATGAGCCTCGAACTCTGGAACAGCCTGGATGCAGACACCCAGAAGATCTTCAAGGAATCTGCCCAGGAAGCTGCGGAATATGAACGCGCATGGGTGGCAGAGCAGGAAGCTGCTCAGCTGCAGACCATCAAGGACCATGGTGTGGAAGTCGTGGAAGATCCGGATGTGGATTCCTTCCGTGCAGCCGTTGCCGGCGTATATGCGGCATATCCGCAGTATGCTGATTATATTGCAAGGATCCAGGCGGAACTGACCAAATAACATCAGCACATGCCGGGGCAGAGGGGCGCCTCTGCCCTTTTTCTATACTGCTATAGGGAGTTAACAACATGAGTTTAATCGAGAAAATCAGCGATGTGCTCGATAAGATCTGTGGCGTGATCATCGTTATCATGCTTGCACTGATGGTGATATTCACCACGGCACAGATCATTGCGAGAACATGGTTTACTTCATTGTCCTGGGCAGAGGAAATCACACGTTATCTTCTTATCTGGTCGACCTTTCTTGGTGCTACCTGTGTATATCGCCACAGTGGCAATATCGCCATCACGTTTGTTCAGGACCTGATGCCCAAAAACGTGAATAAAGGTATGAAAGTTTTCGTACATGCGGTCTGCCTGGTTCTGTTTGCAGTTCTTTTCTACTTTGGAATCATTTACTGCAACAAACAGTCGAGAACAGCCGTGGCGATTCCCATCAAGATGAAGTATATTTATTCCTGTCTTCCCATCAGCATGGTTATACTTGCTTTCCATGCATTGACTCTGCTGCTGGAGACCGTGAAAGGGGAGGTGAAAGGCTGATGGCTCCGATCCTGTTCATTGTCTTTATTGTTCTGCTGCTGGTAGGGGTTCCCGTAGCCTTTTCCATTTGTTCAGCTGCAGCAGTTACCATTACGGTTGGCCTTGCCCCGGACAAGCTGCTGATGGTCATTCAGAGAATGTTTGAGAGCTGCAACTCTTTCTCATTGATTGCCGTTCCTTTCTTCATTCTGGCAGGAGATCTGCTCTCCAAAGGAAAGATTTCCAAGCTTCTGGTGGAGTTCTGTGAGTCCCTTCTCGGCATGATCCGTGGCGGACTTTCCGTTGTTTCGGTGCTGGCAGGCATGTTTTTTGCGGCCATCTCCGGTTCCGGTGCTGCCACGACGGCTGCTGTTGGAGGAACGCTGGTTCCCCAACTGAAAGCCAGAGGATATAAGGAAGATGCTTCTGCAGCGCTGATAGCGGCTGCAGGTACCATTGGCGTTGTTATTCCTCCCTCTGTTCCGATGGTCCTGTATGCGGTTATTGCAGAGGAAAGCGTCAATAATCTCTTCAAGGCGGGCTTTGTACCCGGCTTTATTATGGGCGGAGTACTCATTGCCATTGCACTGGTGCAGGCGTATAAGAATAATTATCCCAAGGGTTCGAGCTTTTCGATCAGGAATGTTATAAAGACGTTCCTTAAGGCCATCCCCGGCATCATGATGCCCCTTATCATCCTTGGCGGAATTTTTTCGGGTATTTTTACTCCTTCGGAAGCTGCAGCAGTTGCAGTGGTATATGCAGTGTTGGTTTCAGCCTTTGTTTATCGGGATCTGACGATCAAAAGTCTGTTCGAGATCATGCTGGGCTCTGCAAGGACCAGTGCGGTTATCATGATTATCATTGCATGTTCCGGTCCTTTCGGATGGTGTCTGGCAAAATGGCGGATACCGGAGGCCATTGCTACGGCGGTCCTCAGCGTTTCCAACAATAAATATATTATCATGCTGCTGATTTCTGTCATCATCCTGGTTGCAGGCGTATTCATGGAAACCTCCTCTGCGATCATTCTGCTGACACCGGTTTTCCTGCCGCTGATCCGTGCACTGGAGATTTCTACGCTGCACTTTGGCGTTCTCTTTGTAGTAGGTATTGCCATCGGCATGATAACGCCTCCTGTTGCCATAAATCTGTTTGTTGCATCCGGTATTACAAAGCTTTCGCTGGAGAAGATTTCGAAAGCGGTGATCCCGTATTTGATCGGTCTGATCATCGTTTTCCTGATCATTGTTTATGTACCCATGATTTTCCCCGGGGTTATCATTTGATGATATGAACAGCACGATTCGTGACTCGTTCAGAGAAAGAAGGGCAGGTTCCAAACTGGGCCTGTCCTTTCTTTTTACCTTTCGGAAGACAGATCGCCAGCAAGCTCAAAACAAGGGAAAGACGTGGAAGCCTGCTTTCCCTGTTTCTGATACGAAGCTGCGGAGAACAACTGCGCATTTGGAAACATCCGACCACTTTGACAAAAATGGGGATTTCGGAGTAAATTATGGAATGAAGGTGCGAAACTTTAGAATTATGATACATTGAACTATGTTGAAAGGCTGGAATAAATGGAGCGGCTTCCCGAGCTCATGGGTACCCCGGATACAAGATCATTACAGGGGGATGCCGCAGCGGATAGTCTGAACATAGAAGGAAATATGGAAACCGATACGGAACAATCGCTATCTGAGGAGGAAGGTATGAATTACCTGGAGGAATACTATAACAAATACGACGAAGAGGGGCGGCTTCTTTCCCGCCATGGACAGGTTGAGTATCTTACCACCATGAAATACATACGGGAGTGTCTTTCCAACGCTACTGACCCGACCATTTTGGAAGTCGGCGCAGGAACGGGGAGATACAGTGTCACGCTGGCAAAACAGGGTTATCGTGTTACAGCGGTGGAACTGATTCCTCACAATCTTGAATTGCTGAAATCGAAACTGGAAGGATCGGAGCAAATCAGACCGATACTGGGAAACGCCTTGGACCTATCGTTTCTGCCAGACTCCTCCTTTTCCCTGGTCATGGTACTTGGACCGATGTACCACCTTTACACAAAGGAAGAAAAGCTTCGGGCACTGTCCGAAGCGGTGCGCGTTACTAAGCCGGGAGGTTTTATTCTGGTAGCCTATTGCATGAATTAGGCTACTGTCCTGCAGTATGTG
>CAMVHE010000103.1 GCA_947167215.1 uncultured Clostridia bacterium | reverse complement strand
AATTCCTCCCACGACCTATAGAGGTCGGGGTCTCCTTGCCTACGATTGATGAAAAAGCATTCTCTGAAAAAACGGCTCCTGCTGCTCCCCCTTCTGATCCCCGTCCTGCTGGTACTCGCTTTCCTGCTCTATGCCGGACAGTATTATCCCGCAGACGGGACCGCCCTGGCCGCCCTCAACCCGGATGACACCGTATCGGTCCGGAAGACGGAGTACGGCTGGCTGTTCGACGGTCCCTCCGACAGCGATGCGCTCATCTTCTACCCGGGCGCAAAAGTGGAGGAAACCGCCTATGCGCCCCTGCTCCACCGGCTTGCCGCGGAAGGCATGGACGTGTGCCTGGTAAAAATGCCATTCCGCCTGGCCTTTTTCGGAATGAACAGGGCAGATGCCCTCCTGTCCGGATACGGTTATTCCAGATGGTATATCGGCGGGCATTCCCTCGGCGGGGCCATGGCCGCCGTCTATGCGGCAGATCATGGTGCCAGACTCAGCGGTTTGGTCCTCCTCGCTGCATACCCGACAAAACCGCTGGACGATCATCTGCGGGTGATATCGGTCTTCGGTTCGGAAGACGGGGTGATTAACCGGGAGAAGCTGGAGGAAGGGGACCGCTTTTTCCCGGAGAACACGGTCCGCCACCGGATCGAAGGCGGGAACCATGCCCGGTTCGGAAACTACGGGGCACAGCGGGGCGACGGGACGGCCGCCATTTCTGCCGAAGAACAGCAGCGTCAGACCGTCGAGCTGATCCGGCAGCATCTGCTGCCGGCCTCCTGAGGGGGCCTTCCTGCCGGGATCTGTTTTCCGGAAAGGCTTTTCGCTTTTTCCCCTTGCCTTCCTTCCGCAGGAGGACTATACTGTCGCCTGGCAGGTTCCCCCGATGCATTTCCCCCGGAATCTGCAGGCAAACCGGAAATTTCAACGTGACGAAAGGATTTTCAGACCATGTCTCAAAAGATTTACGCCCATCGCGGTGCCTCTGGATATGCCCCGGAAAATACGCTTGAAGCCTTCGACCTGGCCGCCCGGATGGGTGCCCACGGCGTCGAGCTGGATGTCCACCTGACCCGGGACGGCGAGCTGGTCGTCGCCCATGATGAAACCATCTCCCGTGTATCGGACGGAGAAGGCCGGATTGTGGACCTGACCCTTCAGGAACTCAAGGCTTTCCATTTCAACAAGACGCATCCCGAATATACGGATGCCCGCATTCCCACCCTGCAGGAAGTATTTCAGCTGCTGAAGCCCACGGGGCTGTGCATTAATGTGGAACTGAAGAACAGCCGCATCGACTATCCCGGCCTCGAGAAAAAGGTCATTGACCTGGCCGTCCGGGAAGGCATGCTGGAGCGCGTCCTCTTCTCTTCCTTCAACCATCACAGTCTGATCCGGGTGAAGCAGATGGATTCCTCTCTCCCCTGCGGCCTCCTGTACGAAGCATCCATGATCCGTCCCTGGGCCTATGCGGTCCTGCTGGGCATGGACGCCCTGCATCCCCATTTTTCCGAGGTGCTGATCCCCGGCGGCGAATGCGCTGCAGCCCATCGCGCAGGGCTTCAGGTCAACCCCTGGACCGTCAATGAAGAATCCGACATTCTGGCCACCCTGCGGGAAGGCGCGGATATCGTCATCACGAACTATCCGGATCTGGGGCTCCGCTGCCTCGCTTCCCTGGCAGGCTGAGCGGCACAAGGATTTCCTTCGAAGCCGCTTATGCCCTGAAACAGACCTTCTCCCGCCGTTTCCCGTTAGGGGACACCGGCAGGAATCCAAAAAATCCCGAAAGCCACGCGGTTTTCGGGATTTTTCTTTGTTTTTCAGCCCGGAAGGGACGCATTTACTCGCTTTTATCGGATTTCAGGTAGGACTTTACCAGCCCCAGAAGAAACTGCTCGGCTTTGGAAAAAACCGTGCCTTTCCGGAAGGACAGCGTATGGGTCCAATAGGCTGGCGGATCCAGGGAAAAGCAGCAGGCCCCGTCTCCCGGCGTAAACAGGGTTTCCACCAGGATGGCCGGCCCCAGGCCCCTTCGGACCATCTGGCTGGCGATCAGGCCCCCGTTGCATTCCATCAGAATGTTCGGCGTAAAACCCGCCGCCGCAAAGCGCTCGTCTGCAATGCGCCGCGCATTCCGCCCCGGAGAGAGGAGAATGAAGGCATCCTCCCTCAGGAGGCGCAGGTCCAGCGTACGATGCGGCTGTCCGGGAGGAGCTGCCATGGCACTCAGCGGATGGGAGGCCGGAAGCGCCAGAACCACCTCGCAGGTTCCCAGAATATCATGCTCCAGTTCCGGCGGGGAAGGAACCGCCGTGCCGTATCCCATAATCGCCCAGTCCAGCCTTCCTTCCACCAGGTCCTTTTCCACATGTTCCCCGGCGGTCAGATTGATGCTGAAGCCCGGATACTTCTCGTGAAAAGTGGGGAAGGTCTCCCGGATGATCTTTTCCCCGATGCTCCGGTTTACCCCGAGGTTGATTCTGCCGCGGGCCTGCAGGGCAATATCCCCGATCTCCTTATACAGCTGTTCCTGAATGTTCAGGATCTTTCTTGCGGCAGAGACATACAGCTCCCCCGCGTAGGTCGGGACCAGGCGCTTCTGCACCCGGTTGAACAGGGGCGTTCCCAGTTCCTGCTCCAGCTGCAGCAGGTAGGTATTGAGCGCGGAACGGGAAATATAGAGCTGTTCTGCGGCTTTCGAGATGGTTCCGCAGTCCGCAATGGTAACGACATATTGAAGTGTCTTGACGTTCATCTTCGTCCCTCACCCTCACCATGATGTGTCCAAAAAACTGACAGAAACCGTTCACTTTTTCATGCTTTACATACTATTATAGTTCTTTTTATAATGAATTGCAAAGAAGCCAATGGCTTCCAGAAAGAAAAAAAGGAGATGTTTTCATGAAAAAGATGGCGCGTTTCATCGTAGTCCTGCTCGTTCTCAGCCTGTTCGCAGGCAGCGCACTGGCCGCTACCGCCGCAGAACTGAAGCCCGAAGGCTATCCCAAAAAGCCGATCAGTCTCATCATTCCCTATGCGGCCGGCGGTGCTGCGGATATCGTTGCCCGTGCAATCGGAACAAATCTCAGCGCTCATATGGACGGGGCCCAGATCAATATGACGAACGTTACCGGCGGCAACGGCGTTGTAGGCATCACCCAGCTGAAGGGCTCCAAAAATGACGGCTACACGATTTCCATCTATGCTTCCCCGCTTTTCGAAATCACTCCTTTCATGAACGATGTACCCTATGTCATGGATGATTTCACCTACCTCGGCACTGTGGTACAGCGCCCGAACGTCCTGGTCGTCAATGCCGACTCTCCCTGGCAGACCCTGGAAGAATTTGTGGCATACTGCAAGGAAAACCCCGGAAAAGTGACCTTTGGCGACCCTGCTGCTGGCTCTGCACACCTCGGCTTTGAGGCGCTCAATAAAGCTGCCGGCATCGAGCTCAAATTCGTTCCTTATTCCGGCGGCACCGGAGAAGCAATCACCGCACTCCTTGGCAAGCACGTGGACGCCGTTGTGGCGCTTCCTGCAGACACCTATGAATACATCCGTTCCGGTGCTCTCCGTCCGCTGGCCGTACAGAGTGCCGAAAGAATCGATATCCTTCCCGAAGTGCCCACCTGCCTGGAATGCGGATATGACGTGATTGTCGGTCTTACCAACGGATTCGTTGCCCCTGCCGGACTTGACCCGCAGATTGCCGCGTATCTGGAAGCGGTCATCGCCGAAACCCTGGAAGATCCCAAGGTGCTTGAAATGGATCCGGGCGACAATGGCATGCTGATCAGCTTTACCGCGGAAGAGACAAAAACGCTTCTGCAGAATACCGCAGAATCTTTCAAGACGCTGATTGAAGAATTAGGCCTTGGGAACTGATCGGCTCACACACACGAAAGACCCGGTTCATCAGGCTGGATGAACCGGGTTTCTGATTGAAAGGAGTGCCCTGATCATGTCAAAAACCAGTCGTGATCTTCTGGTCGCCTTAACCTGTCTGGTTCTGGGGGTGGTGGGGATTGTTTTCATCATTCCCAGCCAGGTCCCGCTTCCCCGCTTCTCCAGCGGAGGCACTACACCGCGTGCAATTCCCCTGTTCTGCGCCTGGCTGATCATCTGCATGGCGGTTCTCATGCTGATCCGGACACTGCGGAGCAATCTTCACAGCTTTTCCCTCTTGTTCCGGGAACTCGTCACCGGGCTGAAGAACCGGAACGCCTGGAAAAGGACCGGCATGGCAGCCCTGGTATTTGCGCTCTGTGTCCTGTACTACATCGGATTTTCCGAAATCGGCTTCATCGTGACCACCCTGGTGCTTTTCCCCTGCTTTGCATTCGTTCTCGGGTGCAGAAAGCCGCTGACGATCCTCATCACCGACATCGTTCTCAGCTTTGGCGTCTATTATTTCTTTGCAAAAGGCCTGTCCTGCTACCTGCCCGGATGGGCACCATTTTAACAAGGAGGTGCCCCTATGCAACTCTTTTTGGAAGGACTTCTGGTGGCATTGCAGCCGGTGAATCTTCTGTGGATTGTCATCGGAACGCTGGCAGGCATCATTCTTGGCGCCATTCCCGGGCTGACCGGTGCAATGGGCATCACGCTCATGGTCCCCATGACCTACGGAATGAATGCCGTCACTGCCATCAATCTGCTGCTGGGCGTATACTGCGGCGGTACCTACGGCGGTTCCATCACGGCCATCCTGATCAATACCCCCGGCTCGGGTGCATCGGTGGTAACTGCATTTGACGGGCATCCGCTTGCAAGGAAGGGAAAGGGCGGAAAAGCCCTCCGGATGGCCCTGTATGCCTCCTTTGTGGGCGGCATCATCAGCGCCCTGATCCTGACGGTTCTCTCCCCTGCCGTCGCCAGCATGGCGCTCCGGTTCGGTCCCTGTGAGTATCTTGCCCTGATCATCCTCGGCATCACGGTGGTCGGCGGCGTATCCGGCGATGATATTCTGAAGGGAATCATCGCCGCAGCCCTCGGACTCTTCGTTTCCATGATCGGGCAGGATCCCGGCACCGGCAGCGTCCGGCTGACTTTCGGCATTCCCAACCTCATCAGCGGTGTGCCGTCCGTTCCGCTGCTGATCGGAATGTTTGCCCTGTCCGAAATCCTGATCCAAAGCGAGAAAGTCGTCGCCTCGGAGAAAAAGAAAATCGAAATTGCCCAGATGGAAGGGGACCAGCGCCTGCCGCTCCGGGAATTCGTTTCCTACTGGAAAACGATCATCAAGGGTTCCCTGATCGGCACCTTCATCGGTGCAATTCCGGGAATCGGTGCCTCCGTTGCCTCTTTTGTCTCCTACAACGAAGCCATGCGCGTCTCCAAGCATCCGGAGGAGTTCGGCCATGGCTCCATGGACGGCGTGGCCGCCAGCGAATCCGGAAACAACGGCGTCACCGGAGCTACACTGATTCCGCTGCTGACACTGGGGATTCCCGGAGATGTGGTCACCGGCATCCTGCTGGGTGCCTTCATGCTGCAGGGACTGATCCCCGGGCCCATGCTGATGGTGGAACATGCGGATACCATCTTTGCCATCTTTGCAGGCCTGTTCGTCGTCAATTTCGTCATGCTCGGACTGGGAATGGCAGGCATGCGCTTCTTCCCCCTGGTCAGCAGGATTCCGGGAGACCTGATGTTTTCCGCTGTTTTCGTCATGTGCGCGGTTGGCGCCTATGCAACCCAGAACACGGTTTTCATGGTTATCCTGATGGTGTTCTTCGGTCTCATCGGCTACATCATGAAGAAGGCGGGATTGTCGGCCGGTGCCTTCCTGGTAGCCTATATGCTGGGTTCCACCTTTGAGTCGAACCTCCAGCGTACCATGATTATTCTGGATAATCAGCTCTGGCGGATCGTAACGCGGCCGCTGGCAGATGTCTTCCTCGTACTGACCGTCATTTTCCTGTTTTACATCGTTCGAATGCAGAAAGCAAAAAAGGCTGACAGGCCGGAGGATTAAAAGGATGGATAAAGAAAAAATCAGGGCAGGCGTAGTTGAATCTCTGCCGCTGATCCGGGAAATACAGAATGAAACCCTGCGCAACCAGGTCATTGACGCCTGGACGCTTGCGCTGTCGGAAAACGAATACACTTCCATTGAAGAAATGGAAGGTTCCGGAAAGCCCGGCGGGTATACGCTGGGGAATCAGGCACAGCATATTCTCTGCGTCACCCGGATGGCGCTGGCCATGGCAGAGATCATTTCCGATACCTATCAGAAGGACATGCAGATTGACCGGGATATGCTGCTTGCCGCAGGGCTCTGTCACGACGTGGGAAAACCCTATGAATACCATCCGACGAAACGGGCGCTGTGGAGCGCCATGCCGGAAAAGTATGGCAATCCCCCGCTCCGGCATACCCTCTACGGCGTTTACATTGCCATGACCGTGGGCCTTCCCGAAGAAATCGTGCATGTCTGCGGATGCCATTCTCCGGAAGGGGAGCTGGTCCAGCGGAGCCTGCTGGCAACCATTATTCATCACGCGGACAAGGCTTCCTGGCGGATTCCGGGATGTTATGACCGTTTCCGCTTCGATAATTAAAGGAGCTTCCCATGAATGCGACCTTAAACGGCGTCATTGACATGCACGTCCACGGGGCACCGTCTCTTGCGCCGCGCATCGACACCTGGGATTTCCTCCGGGAAATGGAGCTGGCCGGTTATCGCGCCGTTTGCCTGAAAGAGCATTTTATTCCAACCGTGGGAATGGAATACCTGTTTAACCGCCGTCCGGAAGCGGCCGGAATGCAGCTGCTCGGAGCCCTTGTCCTCAACAATTCGGTGGGCGGACTGAACTGCATGGCCATTGAGGCCTGCATCCGCATGGGTGCACGGCAGGTATTCATGCCTACCGTATCCGCAGGCAATCACCTCCGCTATCTCCAGACCGTCAAATCCTTTGGCGGCGGGAAACTGTCCGTTCCGGAAGAGCCCATTTTTGTCACCGCCCCGTCCGGAGAAATCACGGAACCTGCAAAGGCCGTGGTCCGGATCATGGCAGAGCATCCGGATATTGCTTTCAGCATGGGGCATCTGAGTGCGGCGGAAATTGACCGCTTTCTCCCCTACGCCATACAGCACGGAATCCGGAAAGCCGTGGTGGACCATCCCTATTTCATCCTCGGTGCCACTGTTGAACAGGTGGAGTCCTGGGCACAGCAGGGAGCCTATATCAATTTCACCTGCTCCAGTCTGGAAGGCCTTGGACAGAACGGACATGTTCCGGTCGCCATTCTGCGGAAGACCCTTCAGGCGGTTCCCGAAGACCGGATGGTGATCTCCACGGATTTCGGCCAGCCATACAACGGTTCCCCCGTAATAGGGATGGAAAAGATGATGGCCATCCTGTCCAGCCTCGGAGTATCCGCATCCCGTATCCGGAAAATGACCTCCGAACTTCCGGCCTATCTGATGGGCGTATAATTGTAAAAGACTCCTCCGGAGCGGAACGGCTCATGGAGGAGTCTTTTTTGCCCGCCCCCGACGGAGGACGGCTATTTCCGGAAAACGACCCAGTTATGGGACCAGGGAACCGGAAGCCCGAAAAGCGTCACTACCCTGTCGTACATGTTCCGGTACCAGGAATAGTTCCACCCGGCACCCATATCCATGTAGACCGCATTGGTTACGCCGATCCGGTGCAGCTCCGCCATGAAGTCCTCAAAATGAAGCATGTTCACCGAATCGATGATGCAGAGGTTCCCGTTCAGTTCCGCCAGCGTCCTGTAGCAGCGTGCCCTGGGCCTTGCGATGTTCATGACGGTTTTCCCGTCCCGGATCAGGCCGAACTGCATGAATCCGTTTCCGCCGGCCTCTGCCGCTTCCCGGATGGCTCCGGTGGGATTGTCAAACTCGAAAGAAAACTGTCCGTCGGCATACGTAAATGCCGCAAAGCTGTCCTTGTTGTAGGGGCTTTCGTAGAGCGTTCCGTTCACCGCATGGTCGCCTTCCACGTTTTCCTGTGTAAACCCGATGCTTACCGTGTGCTGGAAAGCCGCCCCGCTGCACCAGGTAATGGTGCGGTCCGATTTGGAAGGACGGTTTTCGCATACCAGGCAGACATCGGAATACTCCGGGAAGATGACGTATACCGTCCCGGTAGTGTAAATGGCCGTATGCTCCTGCGGAAGGATCTCCGTGATCGGGAGGGATGCGGCATCGATGCTCTCCGGTATTCTTACGTGATACTGCGAAACCAAGCCGAAAAAGATGAAAACGAAGGAGGGAATGACCAGAAAGGAGGAGGCATACAGAAGGCGGTAAAGCACCTTCTGCCACGGGGCCGTCAGTTTTTCCGGCCCCCACATGTAGATTACCAGCGTAATCCCCTGCAGCACGGCCAGGGTCAGGTACACCGCAAACAGAAGGTTCAGCCACATCTGGGCAACAAAGAAGACGGTGAAGGCAAACAGGGCGAGGAGGTTCATGGCAATCAGCCAGATGCCGGAGATACGTTCCCGGATGCTCATTGCTTCTTCCCCCCTTCCCGCTTCTGCTTCAGCAGCTCCTGCCGGAGTACCTTGAAGGAATCAAACTGGGACTCCACACTGACCAGCAGCAGCAGCAGCGCAATGTCCGTGATGTAATGCACCGCGTTTTTCCACAGCACGGCTGCGGAAAAGTCAAGCCTGCTGTTTGCTGCAAAGAGCAGGATATACACGGCAAACTTGAAGAGGAGGGCCATGCGGTTGAGGATCACTTCCTTGGGATTGCCATGGGAAGCATAATTAATAAAAAAATGGTTAATCGTGATGATAATGGTCATGAGGAAAGTCATTCCCGCCGCGGCCAGATAGATGCTTCCCTGCACGCCGGCCACCAGATAGGCATCAAAATCCTGCTCTCCCCACAGTCCTGCCAGGACGAGATGGGCCTCCTGATACATCAGGCAGAACAGCACCCCTCCCATGAGTCCCTTCGCCACATCCCATTTATAGTATTTGAATGCGAGATACATGGCGACTGCCGTCACCAGTTTTGTCAGCAGTTCAAACGCCTCAAAGGAATCCTTTTCCTGAAAGCAGAAAAACAGGGAAAAAAGGCTGGAAACAACGACAATGGCACAGGTAAATGCCATAAACCGCTCATCCAGAAAAACGGATCGGTTCGTTTCTTCTATCGCGCTTTTCCCGCTTGTCATAATACCCTCCATACTCTTCGGCAAATTGCCGCCGGCGCTTTCTGCAGCCGGTTTCTGTTTTGTTTTCAGGGAAAGATGCATCTGCTTCAGAGCCCTTGCTGCCCGGGAATCCACATCCATGCTTTTCTGTCCTGCACCTTCTCTGTTATTACGGTGGTCTATCATACTGCACTATGTTTCCAAAGTCCAGCCCGGTTTTCCGTGTCGGAGTGGATGTGCAGAGTATTCACATTGCAGGAAAACTCCCGGGAATACTATCCGGAACAAACAGAAAACCACAGGGTTCTGCGGACAATGCCAGAAAACGGCATCGTCTGCAGAATCTGTTTTTCTGTCCTGCCGGACAGCATGCCGTAAACCGACAGATTAATTCGTAATCGAAGAAGGAGCTTTGCGAAGAAGGTGTATTCCTGCGGATTCAGTCTTCTCCGGCTTCCGGCAGGCGGAGGATATCCGAAAGATTGTCGAGGATACGCTGCGTGATCCAGGGCTTGTTCATGGTATAGAGATGAATGTGGGTAACCCCGTTGGCGATCAGGTCCACGATCTGCTCGGTGGCAAAGGCGATGCCGGCCTGCATCATGGCCCGCGGATCCCCGGAAAACCGGTCCGCAATGGCGGCAAAGCGCGGCGGCATGATGGAGCCGGAAAGCTTTACCGCCCGCTCCACCTGCCGGGGATCGCAGATGGGCATGATCCCGGCACAGACCGGCACGTCGATTCCCGCCCGCAGGGCCCGGTACATGAAGTTGTAGAGCAGGCTGTTGTCAAAGAACATCTGGGTGGTGAGAAAATCCACGCCGGCATCCACCTTGCGCTTCAGGTTCTCCATATCCAGCTGCCGGGAAGCGCATTCCGGATGTCCTTCGGGATAGCATGCGGCGCCGACGCAGAAATCCCCCTGCCCGTGAATAAAGGAAATCAGGTCGGAGGCATGCTCAAAATCCCGGCACCTTTCCCCGGTCTGGGGCAGGTCCCCCCGGAGGGCAAGGATATTGGAGAGCCCTTCGGCTTTCATTTCCTCTAGCACGCCAAGCACATGCACCCGGTCTGACTGGACGCAGGTCAGATGGCAGAGTGGCGTCGTTCCCGTGTCCCGGACGGTTTTGGCAATGGTCATGGTATGCCCCGGCGTGGTGCCGCTGGCACCGTAGGTGACGGACATGAAGGAAGGATGCATTGCCGCAATCTCCCGCGCAATCCTGCGCACGTCTTCCATGCCGTCAAACCGCTTGGGCGGGAAAATCTCACAGGAAAGGGTCACTTCCCGGCTTCTGAGGATGGTATCAATACGCATACGTTGTCCTCCTTTTCGCCGCTGAGGCTGTAATCACACCGGGCCTCCGTCCGGCAGGCTTCCAGATACTGTTCTTCCAGCGGGATCCACCGCTCGCGGAAACGGGCCAGTCCTTCCTCCCCATTCCGCACGGCAATCCGCTGCAGCTGCGTTTCCGGAGAAACGGACAGGAAGACCCGGAGGTCATAATACGGGGCAAGTTCAGGATGACAGCTGTAGCTGCCCTCCACCAGCACCTGCCTGGCCGGCGGAAGCGGAACCGCCTCCTGCACCCGCAGGCTGCTGCAGTCAAAGGGCCGGTAAACCGGCTGCTCTCCCCGGGTCAGCGGCAGGAGGACCTCCTCCAGGAACCGCTCATGGTCCACATTCCCGCCGGGGATACGGAACCGCTCCGGCGTCCTCTGTTCCGGGCGCAGGAAGAAGTCATCCATGTGGAGCAACAGCAGGCCGTATTTCTCTGCAAGGGCCTGTCCCAGGGTCGACTTGCCGGATGCGCACCGTCCGTCCAGCGCAATGCGGAAAGGACGGTCTTCCTTTACCGCACTGCGGATTTCTTCCTCCAGGAGGAAGGCGGAATACCTTCTGGCCAGCACACGGTAGCAGGGCGCATAGGCCCTGCGGTATGCCTCGCTGTGGGAAACCATTCCGTACCCGCCGGCGGCATAAGCGGCAATGGCCTGATCCATCTCCTCTGCTCCGAAGGAAAAAAGCCCGTCCCCGGCCATCTGCCGGAGGAGGCTGAGCCTTTCCTTCAGTTCGGTCTCCCGTCCGGACGCCCGGCTCCCGGAACGGACAAAATCCCGGTTCAGCGCCGGCAGCGCATATCCCGCTCGGGCTGCCGCCCGCAGATGGATGCGCACGAAACCGCCGCCGATGTCCTCGGCCGTTTCCTCTCCCTGCCGATTTTCTGCCTGCGCCAGCTCTTCCTCCATCCTTGCCAGGCTGCTTTCCGGGTCCCGGATCAGGTGCCCGCCGCCATAGGTTGCCTGAAAGGCCAGCTTGATGGCATCCACGGGCTGCATCTCCGGGTAGCGTGCGGCATGGGCCTTCCAGATCCCGATGAGCTGCTTCATGCCTCTCCTCCGTCTCCCAGGGTCTCCATCACCATCTGCACGGCATGCTCCACCAGCCTGCCCAGCGGCAGGTTTCCGGTTCCCGCCACCCGGCATCCGCAGCGGGTGGTGGGGATCAGGATCTTCACCGCCCGGCTCCGGCCCACGGCCGCCGCCATGCTTTCGGTGATTTCCCCCAGAAGCGCATCGGCCATGAGCAGCCCGATGGGTCCCACCAGAATGTCCGCATCCCTGGCAACCACCTTCACCGGGTTTTCCCCGGTGGCTCCCTGGTCCGCCTGGGCTTTCATCATGGCCGCCGTGGCCATGGCATTGGTCCCCACCGCCGCAATGCGGTGCGGTGCCCCCACCCCTGCCTTCCGGAGGGCCTCGATCACCATGGCACCGAGCCTGCCTCCCTGGCCGTCAATGACTGCTATCGTCATGCTGTAATCCTTTCTGCCTGCCGGCTTCCTGATTGTGTT
>CAMVHE010000102.1 GCA_947167215.1 uncultured Clostridia bacterium | reverse complement strand
CGGCTGGCCGCAGCGGATACCGCTGCGGTGACCCGTCTTCCTCTGCTGCAGGAGACCGTCTTCGGCAGCGGCACCATCCAGCCTGTGAAGGTCCAGGAAATCTACGCCGCCGTGGACGGACAGGTGGAGGAAATCCCCGTGGTCATGGGAGATACCGTGGAAGCGGGGGACCTGCTGGTGCAGCTCGCCAATGATACCCTCTTTTCCGAGCTGCAGGAACTGGCGGACGATCTCGAGGAGGCGCAGAAGGCCGTGGAGAAGGTGGAAACCCATACCCAGTACGTGGAGCGGCAGCTTTATGATGATGATGGGGAACCCCGCTATACACCGGAGGGAGATCCCCGAATGGGCCTTTTCTCCAACGAGATCACCATCTATGCGCCGTGTGACGGAAGGATAAAGGCCCTTTATATCCAGCCGGGGGACGACTCCCTGTCCATCTTCCGAAAGTATGGGGCGGTGGCGGTGCTGTCCACGGACGGCAGGATGAAGGTGGAGCTGACTGGACTGCAGGGCGATGAGCTGGAAATCAATGATACGGTTCTGGTCCGGGGAGAGGGCTTTGAAGCAGAAGGCCGGGTCATCAGTCTCACGCGACGGGGAACCCAGGCCATTGTGGAGGTGCCGGATGATACGCTTCCGGACGGAGCAGCAGTGGATATTGCTGCAGCGGATGGCAGTTTTGTTGCAGCCGGTACCCTGGAAATCAATAAACCCATGTATGTGTCTTCCTACGGCGGAACCATCAAAGGGATAGCTGTGAAGGAAGGGGACCTGGTGAAGCAGGGGAAGGTCATCGCGCGCATTGTCTGGGAAGAGATCCCCCTTTATATCGATAACGCCATGAGTCTGAAAGAGTATACGAAGATGCTGGTTTCCGTGGAGAATGCGGAGAAAAAGCTGAAGGATCTATCCGTGACTTCGCCCCTTCGCGGCACCGTATCCTCTGTAGCGGTTTCCGCCGGGGAAACGGTCAGTGCCGGTACACAGCTGCTCACCCTGATAGGCACCGATGAAGGAATGGACCTGGTGCTTTCCGTGGATGAGCTGGATATTCCCAGGGTGCAGATCGGCCAGCAGGTGTTCTTTACCGCTGACGCCCTCCCGGAGAAAAACTTTACGGGAACCGTCCGCAGGATTGCACCCCTGGCGGACAGTGAAAGCGGGATTCCCCGTTATGATGTGTATATTGAAATGGAAGGACTGGATCCCGAGGTGCGGGGAGGCATGAATGTTACCGGCAGGATCGTGGTCCGGGATGCGGAAGACGTGCTGGCGGTGCCGGCGGAGGCCCTGTTCAAAGAGAAGGACGGAAGCTATGCCCTGCATACCCCGGACGGCACCGTCATCCCGGTGACCGTCGGCATCCGGACCGATGAATGGATTGAAATTTCCGGAGTGGTTTCCGAGAATCTCCAGATCCTGACAAGTACCCTTTGAATTTGATAAGGCATCCAAGTCAAAGAGCCTGAGAGCTGTGCCCTCAGGCTCTTTGACATGACTGAATTCCATGGGGAAAAACGGAGGGGAGGAGGAAAAGCGGTTTTCCTTCCGTTTTTCGGCGGGGTGTGCTATCCTTATGCTGACTGGTTTCCTGCGGGGGTCTCCGGAAGTCCGAAGGCAGGCCGCACTGTCGATAGCAGAAGGAAGGAAGAAAGCACCATGATCTATGAAGAAGCAGTCCAGACCATCCCTCTTGGCCGTTATCGTCATTTCAAGGGGAATACGTATGAGGTGACCGCCATCGCCCGGCACAGCGAAACCGGGGAAATCCTGGTCGTGTACCGCGCACCCGGCGGGGAAACCTGGGCTCGACCGGCGGAAATGTGGAATGAAACGGTGGTGCGGGAAGGAAAGACCTTCCGGCGCTTTTACCGCCTCGAACGGATTGAGCGGGTGGAAAAGTTTGAACAGCTGTATGAAGCAGCGGCGGCAGCACCGGAAACGGAAACGCTACGGCAGCTGGAGGCGTATTATACTTCGGGACAGTGGCTTGAAGACTATGAGGCGGACGAACGGGGAGAACTGCCGCCGGACCTGAAGCGGGGAGTCCTGTCCCAGGACGCCCTGTATGATCTGCTGGAAGAAGCGAAAGAACAGGAAGGGAATCGGTAAAACCGGTTCGCAGGCTTTCCGGCCGGAAGAAAAACGGGGGAAGGCGACGAAAAAAAGGCAGGAAAATCAAAAACACGTCTGCGGCTGCAGGCGTGTTTAAGATCACTTACTGAGGGAAGAAATGACGACGTCAAGAGAGCGGTCCAGTTGTTTCCACTTTCTTGAGTTCAGGTCTGAACCTCGTTTAAGAAAGGAACTGACCAGAGTGTCCAGGGCGTCTTGGTGATACTTCTGACCGGCCGGAAGAATCTTGATCTGTACAATCCGACGGTCCTCTGAATCCCTGACACGTTCAACATACTGAGCTTCGTTCAGCTGGTCAATGAGCGGAGTAATATTGGATTTTGCGATGCCCATCACTGTTGAAAGTTCGGAAAGGGTCATGACTTTTTGTTCCCCCAGAATGCCCAGAATCTGGACATGAGTCAAAGTCATTCCTTCCACCCGCAGGAACCCATTAACTGGATTTAAGTGCTTTTTGATCAAAGGCGACAGGGCGAATACATTCTTGGCAATAGACTCCGCTGTGCTTTGATCTAGAGTCTCTTTGGGGTTCATGTAATTCTCCTTTTATCGTGTGATGGTTGCCTATATCTCGGCAAAGCGCGAAAACAGGAAACAATCCAGTTGCAATTCTAACGATAAAATATTATTTTTTCAAGTATTATTTGAAAATCTTTTGGGATAAATTGAATTTTCGGTAAAACATTACAAAAAAGCTTCAAGAAAAGATCAACGTTGATGCATTTAAAAAAAGATTTTTTTTGATTGTTCCGTACACATCAAACGAAAACTTTGAGAAAAAAGGATTAAAATGTCAAGAAGCATCTGTTATTCGATAATAAAGGGTGGGTAAAATAAATGATATGAGGAACAAAAGATGACTTACAGATTGCTCTGTGCTTCGAACACCCACAATCCTGTCCAGAATTAGGAATTCGAGGGTCTCTCGCCCCACTTCTTCATCATATCAAGGTGCGTCATATAGCTACTCCTCCACTAGCAAGCAAGCTTACCGTGAAATCGGACTTTTGCCCCTTAAATCATAAATGGAACGTTTCAGTAATCGAACGAATTGTCTCCTTTCTGCGTAAAGCATCCAAGGGCCGTATCGGAAAGCGGAGATGGTCAGGACCGAAAATTCTCCGGAAGCATTCCGGATAGATTCCGGGGCAGGGAAAAAACAGAAACGACTCCCGGGGTGAAAAAGGAATCACGATGGATCCCAGGAGGATAAATTCCGGGGATACACTGCCAGGAAGAAGGATTCCGGGAAAAAGGGGCAGGAATCCGTTTCCGGCAGGCCGCTTGCTTTACAGCAGAAGAGGAAAGCGTTAAAATAAAGAAAGAGAAGCCCGATTTGCAATGAAAAGTAAGGAGGGATTGCATGCAGGAAGTAATCCGGATTCTGGAACGGATTTTTTCGTTTGAGACCCTGATCTATATTGCCATCGGAATCGTAACGGTTCTGGCGTTTCTGCGCTGCCTGGTGCCCATCAGCGCTTCCTCGAGGAAGCTCCGGAGGGCGACGCGGATCATTATTACCGAAAACAAACAGAATAAGGAAGCAAAGTCCTGGCATGACCTGAATTTTCTGGGAGACCGCCTGCAGGCAACCTGGGCGGATTTTCTCCAGAATGCGGAAATGCGGGTTGCCCACGGGGATACCTGTGATGTGACGCAGTATATCAATGACGATACGGTAATTGAAACCTCCGGCGGCATCCAGCTCGGGGAGCTGGCCCCGGGCCTGCTGACCTCCCTGGGCATCCTGGGCACTTTCCTGGGCCTGGTCCAGGGCCTTTCCGGCCTTACCCTTTCGGCGGCGAAGACGGAAGACCTGCTGGCTGCCATGGAACAGCTGATCGGAGGCATGAGCACGGCCTTCCTGACCAGTATCGCCGGCGTCACCTGTTCCCTGCTGTTTCAGATCTTCTATAACCGCTCCCTGGGCGGATGCCGCAAAGCCATAGACCGGTTCTGCGAAGTGTTTTCCCTGTATGCCATGCCCAAGCCGGTTTCGGAGGAAACCAGCATGCTGAGTCTGCAGAAGGAGCAGACCGCCTATCTGCGCCAGGCCACCGACGACATGGCTACCAAGCTGGCGGGCCAGATGGAGGAGAGCATCATGCGGGCCATGCTGCCGGTGCAGCGCTCCATGGACAATTTCATCATGGCGGCGACCCGGGCACAGGTGGAGGGCATGGACCGGATCACCCAGCTCTTTGTCCAGCGCATGAATGTGGCCCTCGGCAACGAGTTCGAACACCTCCGGCAGGTGCTGCGGGAGACCGGCACGGAGCAGACCAAGACCCAGCAGGAAATGCGGGCGGCCACGGAAGCCATCTCACGGATGACCCAGGACGTCATCAACATGCACCAGATGTCCCAGGGCGTGCTGGAGCATTTTGAAAGCTACGTGCGCACCATGAACGGCATGCAGACTGCAACCGAATCCCAGCAGAAGAAGACCGGCGAGCTGCTGACCAAACTCTCCCAGTTTACGGAGCAGCAGACGGCCATGGTGAAGGCGCTGCAGGAATCCCAGGCGGCGCTGTCCCGCAGTGAGCAGGAGTATATCGCAAGGACGGACCGCTACCTGGGTGCTTCCCAGGAACAGACCCGGGAGATGAGCCGGGAGATCAGCCGCATTGCCGACCAGGTCCGCCAGAGCGCAGACCACTTTACCGGGGCGGCCAATGCCTTTGCTGCGTCCGCCAGCCGGACCATGGCTGAGAGCAGTCAGCAGATGAACGAGCGCTTCAGCACCGCGGTGGGACAGATGAACCAGACCCTGGACCGCATGCGGGAAACCACGGCTGCCATGCCTCAGGCCCTGGCCCAGAGCCGGGACCGCTACATGGAGCAGGTGGACCAGTTCGTCAAGGCACTGGTGCGGCTGGAGCATTCCATGGAAAGACTGGAAGGCGTCATTGACGGGCAGACGGGAAGCAATAATGCCGGAAGGAGGTAGGCATGCATACGACACGATCCAAGCGAAGACGCGGAAGCAATAACAGTTTCTGGATTTCGTATTCCGATCTTATGGCCGGCATGCTCTTTACCTTTGCACTGATTCTTTTTGCTTCCATTTATCAGCTCATTGACCTTCAGCAGAAGAAGACCGTGGAGCTCCAGACCAAGGAAGCTCAGCTCTCCACGCAGCAGAGTATCCTGCTGGATCAGGAAGCGGAGCTGAAGGACAAGGAGGAACTGCTGGCGACCACCACCCTGCTGCTGCAGCAGCAGCAGAGTGAACTGGAGGAGAACCGGACGGCGCTGACCTCCGCCCAGGAGAGCCTGTCACTGCAGCAGAGCAAGATCGAGGAACAGGCCGCCTTGCTGGCGGCACAGCAGGCCCGCATCGACAAGCTGATCGGCCTCAAGTCCGAGATCATTGAAGCCCTGCGGGATGAGCTGCGGGGCGCGGGACTGGATGCCACGGTGGACCGCAATACCGGCGCCATCGTCTTCACCGGTGCGGTTCTGTTCGACCTCAACCGGAACGAGCTGAAGGACAGCGGCAAGGAGCTGCTCAAGCGGTTCCTGCCGGTCTATCTGCGTACGCTGATGAGCGATGAGTACGCGGAGTTTGTGGGTGAAATCATTCTCGAGGGACATACGGACACCAGCGGCAGCTATCTGCATAACCTGGAGCTTTCCCAGAACCGTGCCCTGGCCGTGGCGCAGTACTGCTTCGGCCCGGAAATGCTGGAACTGACCAGCGCGGAGAAGGTCATGCTGCAGAAAATTCTGACCGTGAACGGACGCTCGTATGCGGATCCGGTATATAATGCGGACGGAACCGAAAACAAGGAGGCATCCCGTCGGGTGGTATTCAAGTTCCGTCTGAAGGATGAGGAAATGATTGACCAGATGAGCTCCATTCTGGAACAGGGGTATTGATGTGAGAACTTTTTTGAAGATACTGGCCATCCTGGTGCTGGCGGTGACGGTGGCTGCCGCAGGCTTTGTACTCTATGAAGTGCGGGCCATGAACCTGGAGGTGGTGGCGACCGGGATCGACGCAGTGCCGGAAGCGGAGGCCGCCGATTACCTGGCAATGATCCACACGGGCGTGCGCACCGGCACCTTTGGCGGCAGGGTTTTCCGGGACGGGGAATATGACGGGGAGCACCTGGTGCATTATCATGTACGGGTTGCCAACCGGAGCCTGATGCCCGCGGAATGGATCAGCGTGCGCATCGTTCCGCAGGAGGGGGATATCCTCGAAGTGCTGGAGGAAGAGCCCCGGGTGCTCAGTGCACGGAGCACGGGCGACCTTCTGACCCGCGTGGTTTCCACGTCGGAGAGCACCGCCCGGGACCTGGTGATTGAATACTGGATGCTGGGACGGCAGCGGTCCCTGACCGTAACGCTGACAGAATAGAAGGAGAAGACGCGATGAAGTGCATTTACTGTGGATGTACCGAGAGCAGGGTGGTGGATTCCCGGCCCACGGACGACGGCGCTATCCGCCGCAGAAGGGAATGTGAAAACTGCAGGCGCAGGTATACTACCTATGAGAAAATCGAGATGCTTCCGGTGTTTGTGATCAAGAAGGACCTGCGCCGGGAAATGTTTGACGCGTCCAAGGTGCGCAACGGCATCATCAAGGCCTGTGAGAAGCGACCGGTCAGCCTGGAAGCCATTGAGAACCTGGTCAGCGAGGTGGAAACCCGGGTATGCCAGCAGCCGGACCAGGAAGTGACCACCGACCAGATCGGCATCATGGTCATGGAGGGGCTGCGGAACCTGGATGAAGTGGCCTATATCCGCTTTGCATCGGTATACCGCCAGTTCAAGGATGTGGAATCGTTCATGCAGGAACTGCAGGAGCTTCTGCATGCCAAGGGCCCGGGGGAACCCGAGGAAGGGCATGCTGAAGGATAAGAAAGGGGAAAAGCCATGAAAAGGAAGATGATTATTCTGGTGCTCGACAGCGTGGGAATCGGAGCACTGCCGGATGCCGACCGGTACGGGGATGCGGGAGCCGATACCCTGGGACATGTGATTGCTTCCTGCCATCCGGACTTTCATAACCTGATGGACCTGGGCCTGGGCCATATCGACGGCATCAGCTTCCGCGGGGATGGCACACCCACCGGCGCCTACGGCAAGATGAAGGAGCTGTCTGCCGGAAAGGATACCACGACAGGGCACTGGGAAATTGCAGGCATTGAGACGAAGAAGCCTTTCCCGACCTTCCCGGACGGTTTCCCGCAGGAATTCATCACGGCCTTTGAAAAGGCCGTGGGACGGGGAACGCTGGGCAACCGGCCCGCTTCCGGCACCGTCATCCTGGATGAGCTGGGCGAGGAGCACCTTCGTACCGGCAGCCTTATCGTCTATACTTCCGCTGACAGCGTGTTCCAGATTGCCGCCAACGAGGCCATCGTCCCGGTGAAGGAGCTTTATCACTACTGCGAGGTGGCAAGGGAAATGCTGGTGGGAGACCTGCATGTGGGCAGGGTCATTGCCAGACCGTTCATCGGGGATCATGCCGGCGCATTTACCAGGACCGGCCGCCGCCGGGACTTCAGTGCAAAGCCGCCGCGCAGTCTCTGCGACCTGATTGCGGATTCCGGACGCACGGTCTACGGCATCGGCAAGATTGAGGATATCTTTGCCCACCAGGGAATCACCCGTTCGAACCATGCAGCCGGCAATCCCGCCTGCATCGAGGCATCCCTGGAAGCCATGCGGGAAGATTATGAGGGCCTGCTGTTCATCAACCTGGTGGATACGGACATGATCTATGGCCACCGCAGAGACGTGCAGGGCTATGCGGACGCCATTGCCGCCTTTGATGCGAAAATGCCGGAATTCAAAGCGCTGATGGGCCCCGAGGATATCCTGTTCATCACGGCAGACCACGGCTGCGACCCCACTTACCGGGGTACGGACCACACCCGGGAATATGTGCCGCTGCTGGTGTACGGAAAATCCCTCCGGCAGAATGTCAACCTGGGGGTCCGGGAAACCTTTGCAGATGTCAGCGCCACCATTCTTGACGCCTTTGATATTCCCAACACCCTGGCAGGAAAGTCCTTCCTTGCAGAACTGAGAGGCTGATATGGAAGCAATGGAGAGAATTAACCGGGCGGCGGAGATGCTCCGCTCGGAAAGCGGCGAAGCGGAGATCGGGGTGATCCTGGGCAGCGGCCTGGGCGGCTTCGTGGAGGCTCTTCAGGATGCCAAAGCCGTTCCCTATTCGGACATTCCCGGGTTTCCGGTGTCCACGGTGCCCGGCCATGCCAGCTGCTGGTGGCGGGGTACGCTGCACGGCAGGAAGGTAATCATGATGCAGGGCCGCTTCCACCTTTATGAAGGTTGGAGCATGGAAGACATCGTCCTGCCGGTGCGGGTCATGCGGAAGCTTGGGGTGGAAACCCTGATCGTGACCAATGCCGCGGGCGGCATCCGAACCGGCTTTTCGGCCGGCGACCTGATGGCCATTTCCGATGTCTTCAGCATGACGGGCCAGAACCCGCTGACCGGGCCGAACCTGGAGGAGCTGGGCACCCGGTTCCCGGACATGAGTGAACCCTTTGACCGGCACCTGCGGGAGATTGCGGGAGCCGTTGCGCAGGACATGGGCTTTACCCTACAGGAAGGGGTATATGCGCAGATGCCCGGTCCCAGCTTTGAAACCCCGGCAGAGATCCGGATGCTGAAAATCCTTGGCGCGGATGCGGTGGGCATGAGCACGGTTCCCGAAGTGATCGCAGCAAGGCACTGCGGCATGCGCGTGCTGGGAATCACCTGCATTACTAATCTGGCAGCAGGCATCTCCAAGGAACCCCTCAGTCATGAAGACGTGAGCCGTGCAGCGGCAATGGTAAAAGACCGCTTTACGGGCCTTCTTGACAGAGTGATTGAAAAAATCTGAAGACAGCGGCGGATATTCCGCCGCGTTTTCAGAAGCAGCCGGAAAGCCGCATGCAGCACATCCCCCGCGAAAACTATTCAGGAGATAAACGAACCTTCTGCAGCAGTGGGTAAGGGAGAGGATTATGGATTTCAAGTATGTCCGGATTCAGGGCATTGAGCTGGCGGAGAATACCATGTATGCCAAGGGCATCTTCAGCATGTGCATGAACATGATCCAGAACGATGTCATGGATGAGGAAGACGCCGCCCTGTACCGGGAAATCGATAACTGGTTCGCCGAAGTTCTTCCATGGCCGCCGCAGTGCAAGCGGCAGGAAAAGGTGGTCTGCTTTTTCAAAACCGAGAATTCCGAAGAGATGATGAAAATGATACGGCCGGCATGCTGGCTGCTGGAAAAGTACCATCATCCCTATTATCTGGTGTATACCAATACGCCGGGGGAAATCGTGTACGAGGACCAGTACCAGGTGGCCGTGAAGGTACCTGGCGTCCTGCAGATTGAAAAGCTGCAGCAGAGCTGGAGCCCGGATTAAGGCAGCGGAAGCGGCATTGCGTACGTTTTCCCGGCGCAGCTTCCGGAGGAGCAGAGAATGACAGTAAGCATCACGGACGATTTTGACCTGCAGGCGATAGCGGACAGCGGACAGTGTTTCCGCTGGGATCCCATCCCCGGCGGGATGCGGATCCTCCACGGGAAGGAATGCCTTCTTGTGCGGCCGGTGGGGAAGAACCGGTACGATTTTTCCTGCACGGAAGATGCCTTTGAACGGATCTGGGCTCCATACCTGGACCTTGCTGCGGATTATGCCGCCATCCGGGCACGGATTGACCCGGAAAAGGATCCTTTTCTTGCGGCAGCCTGTGCACATCAGGCGGGAATCCGCATTCTGCGGCAGGACCCGTGGGAGATGCTGATCAGCTTCATCATCTCCCAGAACCGGAACATTCCTGCCATCCGGAACTCGATTGCAAAGCTCTGTGAGGCAGCCGGGGAGCAGCGGCGGGATGAGGAAGGAAACACCTATTTCACCTTTCCGGCACCGGAGGCCGTAGCCGCCCTCAGCGGGGAGGCGATGGACCGCTGCCGGCTGGGATACCGGGACCGGTATGTGCGCTCCGCAGCGGAAAAGGCCGCGGACGGGAGCATCGATTTTACAGCGCTTTCCGGGGCTTCCGATGAGGAGCTCCTGAAGCAGCTCCTGGCGATTTATGGAGTGGGGGTCAAGGTGGCTTCCTGCGTCATGCTCTTCGGCTTTCACCGCGTCAATGCCTTTCCGGTGGATGTGTGGATCCGGAGGGTGCTGGAGGAGCATTATCCCCGGGGGTACCCGAGGGAGGAGTATGCCCCTTACAACGGGATTTACCAGCAGTACCTGTTTGCCGAGATCCGCTCCGGAAGGAAATAAAAACAGCGCAGCTTTTCGGCTGCGCTTTCTGATGCTTTTCGGGGACTTGCAGGTTTGGGGAAAATGAGGTAGTATAGCCAGGTCCTGTTCCGGACAGGGGGGCAGTTCCTGCGGGAAAAGCCGGAATCCTCCGGCAAGCAGGAGAAAGAACGGTCTTCCGGCAGGCGGTCCTTCCGGAGGAACGGATGGGGTTTGCCTCTCCGGCCGGTCCTGTATTCCCAAGCTGATAACACGAAAAAAGTGTGCAAAGCTCCTTTTACACTGGAAACACGGCGATTCTCTGTTTGTCACAATCGCTGTATTTCCCGTCTTCTTTTTGCACACATCGGCAGGTGTATAAACCCACATTTTTATTCTCACTGTCAAACAGTATAACAGGAAGATTGCCGGAACACTGTATCATCTGAGACACTTTGATCATTTTTTTGATTCTTTTCGAAAAAAGAGGAGGGAAAAGGGTGGATCACTGGCAGAGCATCTTTGAAAAAACACGCTGGCTGGGGACCGTTCCCGCGGACCGGTTTCATCTGATCTCCCGCACTTACCGAGCGGGGGAAATGCTGACGGACCATCCGGACGGGCATCGAAGCGTCGGGATTATTGTGGAAGGCACCGTGGAGGTATGGACCTTTTCCGGCGATGGGAACGGCGTCCTGCTCAACGTGCTCCATGCCGGGGACTGCTTCGGCGTTTGCAACCTGCTTACCGGCGAAATGCTTCAGACCTCCCTGTGCTGCGGAAACGCGGCGACGGTACTGTTCCTTCGCAAGGAGGAAGTGGAAAAGGCGCTGCGGGAGGACGGAGCCCTGGCCTTCCGGTATGCCGCATTCTGCAACGAGAAAATTCAGTTTCTGCTACGGCGCATTGCGCTGCTGACCGGGCAGACGACGCGGGCACGCCTCATTGCCTACCTCCTGCTGCATATGAGCGACGAGGGAAAGGTGATCCTCCAGGGAACACGGACTGCCCTTGCCGCAAGCCTGTCCATGAGCCGGGCGGCCCTCTACCGGGAGCTGGGCGTCCTTGAAAAGGCCGGCCTGATCGAGCTTCCGGGGGATGCCATTGTGGTGCGCAGCCGGGAAGGGCTGCACCAGCTGCTGTAGGCAGCGCCGATATTTTATGCTTTTGCTATCCTGCAGTTTTTTCTGCTGGAAATAGATGATTTCAGGAAAGGATTTTTCATATGAAACGTTTTGTACTGGTTCTTAGTGTAATCATGATGCTTTGCATGGCCGCCTTTGGCGCGGCGGAAGAGCCTGCCCTGCGGGTGGTGGCCCTGAAGGGTCCCACGGCCATGGGAATGGTGCAGATGATGAAGGAAGCGGAAGAGGGCAGCCTCAAGGACAAGGGCTATCAGTTTGAGATTGTCTCCGACATCCAGCTGGTTCCTCCGATGCTGGTCAAGGGAGAAGTGGATGTTGCCGCCGTTCCTGCCAACCTGGCAGCGGTGCTCTATAACAATCCCAATGTGGATGTGCAGGTCCTGGCGGTCAATACGCTGGGTGTTCTGTACATCGTGGAGAGCGGCGACACCGTGAAGTCCGTGGCAGACCTGGCCGGAAAGACCATCTATGCCAGCGGCAAGGGCGCTACTCCGGAATACGCACTCAATTACATCCTTTCGGGCAACGGCATTGATCCCGAGAAGGACGTGACCATTGAGTGGAAGAGCGAGCATGCGGAGTGCCTCAACAT
>CAMVHE010000101.1 GCA_947167215.1 uncultured Clostridia bacterium | reverse complement strand
GGTCTTTTCCTCGATTCCGTTCACCAGCACCAGCCCTGCAAACCCGCCCAGCAGGAGGGTGGGGACCAGGTAGCACAGCAGCAGCAGCACCGTCACCTGAACGCGTATGCTCCATACGGCAGGCCCTTTCCGTCCGCTCTTTCCCGGTTTCCCGTTCTGTGTCATCTGCATCCCCCTTTTCTGCCGGTCAGTCCTGAGGCGGAAGGGATGTAAAATCGCTCATCAGCCTCACCAGGGCCTGTGCGTGCTGCCGGGTATCCGCCTCGGCAAAAATGCGCACCCGCGGCTCCGTTCCGGAAAACCGGAGGATGACCCAGCCGCCTTTCAGGTACACCTTGCAGCCGTCCATATAGCTGACCTTTTCGATTTCCTGGTCAAACACCGGCAGCTTCTTTTCCTCCAGGACCAGCTGCCGGATCCGGGCCTTGCTTTCTTCAGTCAGCTGCCAGTCATATTCCGCCATCTGCATCTTTCCGAACCGTTCATAAAGGTCTTCCACCAGCCGGCTCAGCGGCTTTCCGGCAACGCTGATCATCTCCACCAGCAGGCTGGCCGCATAGAGGCCATCCTTGCCGGAAATATGCCCGCGGACCGTAAGGCCGCCGGAGGATTCCCCTCCGATCAGGGCATCATACCGGTCCATGCCCGCGGAAATATGCTTGAAGCCCACCGGCACCTCAATGCACTGCTGTCCGTAGGCCTCCGCAATCCGGTCGAGCATGTGGGAGGTGGCGATATTCCGGACCGCATTTCCCCGCCAGCCCTTGTACTCCAGCAGGTAATAGTACAGCAGTGCCAGGATTTCATTGGCATTGACGTAGTTTCCGTGCTCATCAATGATCCCGAGCCGATCCGCATCTCCGTCCGTGGCGATGCCCACATCGGCGTTATGCTCCCGGACCGCATACTGGAGGTCCACCAGGGTGTCCGGATTCGGCGCCGGAAGATGGCGCCCGAAGAAGGCGTCATGCCGGTCGTTGATGACGTCCACATCGCAGCGGGCCGTATAGAGGATGGTAAGAAGGCCCGTCAGGCTCACCCCGAACATGGGGTCCAGCACGATCCGCAGCCTGCGCTCCCGGATCGCCCGGGTGTTTACCTGCTGCAGAATGGAATCCAGATAGGCGTCCCGCGGGTCGATCATCACGATCCGGCCTTCCTGTATCGCCTTCTCAAAGTCCACGGAACGGATGGCTCCGGAGTCCAGGCTGTTGGCTTCATCCTGGATTTCCGTCGTGTATTCTTCCGCGGCATCCCTGCCTCCCCGGGTAAAGAGCTTGATTCCGTTGTAGACTGCCGGGTTGTGGCTGGCGGTCACCATCGCCCCGTACGGCAGGTCCAGGGCCTTCACCGTATACATGACCTGCGGCGTGGGGCAGGAAAGGTTGACAAACCTCACCTTTACCCCTTCCCCGGCCATCACCTCACAGAACCAGATACAGGCTTCCCTGCTGAGGAAGCGCCGGTCATATCCGGCACAGATCCCGGTTTCCGCACTGCCTTCCCGGACCATTCTGCGCGCCAGTGCCGCAGCCACCCTGCGGATATTGTCCTTGGTAAATCCGTCTCCGATGATCGCGCGCCATCCGCCTGTTCCAAATTCAATCATGCCGTCTGTCTCCTTCCCTGCATCTGCCCATTACCACCTGCACCCGGTGCACCCCTGAGGAGAAAACCGGGATGGTGTCTGTTTCCGTGCCGTCCACCCGGAGACCGGCAACGCCTTTCTCCACATGCTCCGGGTTGCTTACTTCGATTTCATAGATTCCGCCCCGGAAATGCCGTACCGCCCGGAACCCGTCCCATTCCGCAGGAATGCACGGATCCACGGTCAGGCCGTCAAACTCCGGACGGATCCCCAGCATGTACCGGGTGGCTGCATAATAGGCCCAGCCCGAGGACCCGGTCATGAAAGGATGCCTTGCCCTGCCGAATGCGCTGTGGTCTTTCCCCATGATGAACTGGCAGTAGGTGTAGGGCTCCGCCTGCCGCACTTCCATCCTGTCATTCTGGTTTTCCGGAAGCAGCGCATCATAGTATTTCATGGCCCTTCCGCCCCTGCCCAGCCGGCATTCCGCCACCCAGGCCCAGGGATTCGGATGACTGAAGATGGCTCCGTTTTCCTTGATGCCCGGATAGACCCGGGTAACAAAGCCGATGCTGTCGTCCACGGTGCGGAAAGACGGGGCATTCAGCATTAATCCATAGGGAGTATACAACCATTCTTCCACACTGTCCATGCACTTTTTCCCCTGTTCCGGTGTGGCAGCCCCGGAAATGACCGCCCAGGTATTGCTTTCCAGATGGACCTTGCCCTCTGCTGCCGCATGGGTTCCGATGGGCCTGCCTGCCGCGGTCATGCCCCGCAGGAACCATTCCCCGTCCCAGAGCACCTTCCTGCAGGTTTCCTCCATCTGCTCCTTCAGCATCCCATAATGCCGCCGGTCTCCTTCCCTGCCCGTCGCCCTGGCCGCATCCAGGAAATGGTTGGTTGCCCAGAGCAGCAGGAAGGCCACCATGGCGCTCTCGCCGCCGCCCAGGTTCAGGCAGTCGTTCCAGTCCGCCCTCAGTCCCAGCGTAACGCCGTGGCTGCCGGTATGCCCATAGGAAAAGTCAAGTGCCGCCTTCATATGCTCCCATACCGTGCCGGCACCTTCGTCCGCAAAGGGCACCACCTGCTCCAGAAAGGAAAGGTCCCCGGTCTCGCGGACATATTCCGTCACCGCCGGGACCATCCAGAGCGCATCATCGGCACAGGCATCCCGGATCCCGTGCAGCATGCTCCCCCTGTCCGCCTGCGGGATCACCGTGGGGGACTGGAATCCATCCTCCTCCTTCTTTTCCAGCACTGCGGGGTCAAAAAGGTGCAGGCCGTATCCTTCCCGCATCTGTCCGTGAAGGAGCTGCAGAATCCGCCGTCTGCACATTTCCGGCTCCGCATGGGGGATGCACATGGCATCCTGCGCCGTGTCCCGGTATCCGAGGCCCGTCCGTCCGCCCACCTCAATGAAGGAAGCGAACCGGGAAAAGAGCACGTTGATCTCGCTCTGGTACAGGTTCCAGATATTCAGGGAGCGGTTCATGTTCTCATGGGGCGTCTCCACCTGAAGGGCGGAAAGCTTTTCCTCCCAGAAAGACCGCAGCTCCGCAAAAGCCCGGTCCGTTCCCTCCGCATCGTAGCGGCTCCTGGCGTTCCTCACAGCCTCTCCCCTGCCCGTGCCCAGGTAGAAAAGCACCCTTGCTTCCTGGCCGGGCATCAGGGTAAGGGTTCTGCGCAGGGCGCCGCAGGGATTGCCCCCCAGTTCCAGCGTCCCCTCCATCTTCCCCGTCTCCACCGCGCGGGGATTCCTTTCCGTATGATAGGGGCCGATGAAGGCCTCCCTCACTCCCTCATAGCCGTCCGGGTCAAAGCTGCCGGCAAAAAACTGCCAGGCGCCGGGCTCATAGTGCAGCTCGCACAGCACCGCCCCGTCTTCATAATGGGACCCTGCCGCGTACAGGCTCATCTGGAAGTTCTGGTTGTCGATGTCTATTTCATGGAAGGAAAACTCCACGTATCCGTATACCCCGATCCTTCTCGGCCGGTCCGACAGGTTTTTCACCCGGACGTCAAAGATCTCCACCGGGTCCACCGCCGCATCCTGCTCCCTGGGAATGAACAGCGTCTGCGAAGCCTTTATTCCCTCGTTCTCACATTCAAATACGGAATAACCGAGGCCATGCCGGGCCGCATACCTGGCCCGGTCCAGCGGGACGCCGGTCGGCTGCCAGCTCACGGACCAGAAGCTGCCGCTGTCTTCATCCCGCAGATACACATAATGCCCCGGCCAGTCCATGGGCACCCCGTTGGGACGGAACCGGGTAATGCGGTGGTGCTGGGGGCTGTCCAGCCAGCAGTATCCGCCCGCCTGATGGGAAATGACGGCACCCATCCGCTGGGTTCCCAGATAGTTCGTCATGGACTGGGGGACATCCACCCTGTCAATCACATATTCCCGGGCAATATCATCAAAATAACCGTACTGCATCGTATGCCTCCCTGTTCCGCCGGCGTTTCTCCCCGGCGCGGTCTTCAGGATCCTTCCGGCAGGAAATGCCGTGTTCCTCTCTCCTAATTCTATCAGCGGAGCCGCTTCCTCAAAAGGTGCGTCATTGTCATTTTTTGTCTGTATTTGGCATTTTTCCGGTTTCTCCTGCCGGGGCTGTCAAAATGCCAAGCAGAAACAAGAAATGCCAAGACAGGATAATGACAGCGGCATTCCCTTCTGTGTATCATGATGCCAGCTTCAGAAAACGAAACAAAGGAGGGCGTGGAACCATGAAGGAACCCGAAACCAGCAGGGCAGTTCCTTCCCGGAAGCCGGGACGGTCCAGCCCGGGGGCGCGGCGGAAGACCTTCTGGCTGACAACCATGATGCTGCCGGGTGCCATCTGGCTGCTGCTCATCCGCTATCTGCCCATGTTCGGCATTGTGATTGCCTTCAAGAACTACCGGGCCTACAAACCGAACACCTTTCTCAACAACATCACCAGGTCCGAATGGGTCGGGCTGAAGAACTTTGCCTTTCTCAAGTCTCCCGATACTGCAGTGATGATCCGCAACACCCTGGGCTACAACCTGCTGTGGATCCTCCTGGGGCTGGTCATTTCCGTTGCCTTCGCCATTATGATGAGCGAGCTGACCACCCGCTTCCTCGCCAAGGCGTATCAGACGCTGATGTTCTTCCCCTATTTTCTTTCCTGGGTCGTCGCCAGCTATTTTGTGCTGGCGTTTCTGGATCCCACCAGCGGCATGATCCCCTTCCTTCAGAAGAGAGCCGGTCTGGTACCCACCAGCTTCTACCACGACGTCACCTGGTGGCCGCTCATTCTGACCCTGTGCAATCTATGGAAGAATCTCGGCTATTCCTCGGTCCTGTATCTGGCCGCCATCACGGGCATTGACACTTCCCAGTATGAGGCCGCCGCCGTGGACGGGGCCACCAAATGGCAGCAGATCTTTCACGTCACCCTGCCGAACCTCCGCCCGATGATCGTGATCCTGCTGATCATGAACGTCGGAAAGATCTTCAATGCAGACTTCGGCCTCTTCTACAACGTTCCCCAGAATTCCGGTTCGCTCTACCCCGTGACCCAGGTGGTGGACACCTACGTCTACCGGGCCTATGCCAACACCCATAACCTCGGCATGAGTTCCGCCGCCGGATTTCTGCAGAGCCTGGTCGGACTGATCTGCATCGTCCTCGCCAACACCATCGTGCGCAGGATCGACGCGGACAGCTCCCTGTTCTGAGGAAAGGAGGAAGAACATGACGAATCATCCCTCCCGCAGAAGGCGCAGGGCCGGCAGTGCCACCCTGAACCGCTTCTCCCGCAGGGCGCAGGCTGTTTTCCATATCATCCTGGCCGTTTTCTCCCTCCTGTGCATCCTGCCTTTCCTCTTTGTCATCATCATCTCCTTCACTTCGGAAGACAGCATCCGGCAGATCGGCTATTCGTTCCGCCCGCTGAGTCTCAGCACGCAGGCATACACCTACACGCTCCAGCTCGGGGATGCGCTGTGGCGCAGCTATTTCAACTCCTTTCTCATCACGATCATCGGCACCTTCCTGAGCGTGGTGCTGACCCTGCTCTACGCCTACCCGCTGTTCCGCAGGGACTTCCGCTTCCGCGGCTTCTTCAATTTCTTCAGCTTCTTCACCATGATCTTCGGCGGAGGCCTGGTTCCCACCTTTGTCATCTGCAAGAGCGTTCTCAAGCTGAGCGACAACTACGCCGCCCTGATCGTCCCCATGCTCTTTTCCCCTTTCAATGTCATCATCATGCGAACTTTCTTCCAGACTTCCGTCCCCATGGAACTGATTGAAGCCGCCACCATTGACGGCAGCGGCGAATACAGCACCCTGGTGCGGATCGTGCTCCCGGTGGTCAAGCCGGCCATCGCCACGATTGCCCTGCTGGTGTCCCTCGGTTACTGGAATGAATGGTTCCTGTCCCTGCTCTACCTCAACAAGAACATGGACATCATGCCGCTGCAGTACCTGCTGATGCGCATGCAGCGCAATGCGGATTTTCTCGCCCGCAACGCCTCCATGCTGGGTGCGGATGCCTCAAAGGCTGCCGCCCAGCTTCCCTCGCAGACCCTCAAGATGGCGCTGGTGGTCTTCATCGTGGTACCCATTGCCTGCGCCTATCCTTTTTTCCAGCGCTATGTCGTTGCCGGCCTGACAATAGGTTCCGTCAAAGGCTGATCATCCCGTCATCCGGTGCAGATGCACCTGAAAATAAAAAGGAGGATACTTCCATGAAGAAAATTCTTTCCCTGATTATCGCGCTGTCCATGCTTCTTTCCCTTAGTGTTCTGGCCTCCGCCCAGGACCTGCCCACCATTACCATCATGTTCCATGGCAGCAATGTTTCGGACGATACTGCCGTACTGGAAGCCGTCAATGCCTATATCGCCGATAAGGTCGGCGCAAAGCTGGAAGTCATCTGGGGAACCTGGGGAGACTTCGATGAAAAATCCGTCAACGCCCTGGTTTCCGGTGATTCCGATGTGGATATGGTCTTCACCAGTTCCTGGTCTGCCGATGAATACAACAGCTTCGCCAGACAGGGCTACTTCCTGAAGCTGGATGACCTGATCAATGAATACGGTGCGGCACTCAAAACCGCCATCCCCGAAAGCCTGATGACGGCCGCCACCATTCACGGCTCCGATGGCCTGGGCATCTATGCCGTCAACGGCTTCAAGGATACCGCGACCCAGAACACCTGGGACATCAATGTCACCCTGCTGAACGAACTCGGCTACACGGTGGATGACGTCAAGAACCTGGGCTTCTTCGGCTGGGAAGAGATCTTTGCCAAGGCCAAGGAAGTCAAGGGCGACTCCTTCTATCCCTTCCTGGTGGAGCCGATGGTTGCAGAGCGCATGGTTACCAACTCCATCATCGTGACCGGTGATTCCGGGTCCACCAACCTCCTCTCCCTCTATCTGAATCCTGAAGATGTTTCCGCCGAAGGTGCCTACGGCAATGTCCTGCTCAACAAGTTCGCCACGCCGGAATACAAGGCCTTTGCCGAGCAGATGTACAAGTACTACCAGGCCGGCTACATTGATCCCGCGCTGGCCGTGGCAGAAACCTCCAATGACGCCCGCAGCAATCATCAGAAGGAAGCTACCTACCTGATCGGTACCCAGAGCTATTCCTTCGGTTATGAATACTCTGCCGATGTGCTGAGCCGCGGCGTGGAAGTCCAGTTCCTGCCCTGCACGGATCCTTATATGGATGCCACCGTTTCCCAGGGGGCCATGGTGGCCATCACCTCCGCTTCCGAGCATCCCGTGGAAAGCATGAAGTTCCTGGCGCTGCTCAACAGCGATCCGGTGCTCATGACCCTGCTCAACTACGGCGTGGAAGGCATCCATTACACCCTGAATGACGAAGGACTGGTTGTCTTCAATGATGCTGCCCGGGCCACCTACAGCCCCTGGACCAACGGCATGGGCAATATCACGATTCTCCCGGATACCGCTTCCGAAGGCAAAGGCTTCCGCGCTTCCTTCAAGGAATACTATGCCGGTGCAAAAGCCATTCCCGTCCCTGGCTTTGTGTTTGACAACAGTGCCGTCAGCAATGAAATGGGTGCCCTGGCCAACGTAGCCGCCCAGTATGCCCTCGCACTGGACTGCGGTGCGGTGAATCCCGAAACCGAGCTTCCCAAGTTCCTCAGCGCACTGGATGCAGCCGGCATGGAAACCTATCTGAATGCAGCAAATGAACAGCTTGCTGCCTATCTGGCCAAGTAATCCCTCCATGGGCTGACCATGGCCTGCGGAAACCATACGAATCACTCCCTCCATGAATCACACCGGATGCAGCCTCGTCCTGCATCCGGTGTGATTTTCTTTTTTCCTGCCGCTCCGGAAGCCGGCAGGCCCCTGCAGGCATCTGCACTCCGAATAAAAAAACTCTGAAAGCATCCAGGGACGCCTTCAGAGTATGCTGGTTATGGATTTGTGGAGTTTTCCCGGTCTTCCGACGCTCAGATCCGTGCCACGCCGGTTTCCCTGGCAGCCTTCATGACGGCATCCGCCACGGCTCTGGCAACACGCGGATCCAGGGCATCCGGAATGATGTAGGTCGCACTTGCCTTCTCCCCTACCAGGTCCGCCAATGCATGGCTTGCCGCCATCTTCATTTCCTCATTGATGCATCTGGCACGGCAGTCCAGTGCCCCGCGGAAAATGCCCGGGAATGCGAGCACGTTATTGATCTGGTTGGGGAAATCCGAGCGTCCCGTGCCGACAATTGCCGCACCGGCAGCCAGGGCCTCGTCCGGCATGATTTCCGGCGTGGGGTTCGCCATGGGGAACACAATGGGCTGTGCCGCCATGGACTGTACCATTTCCCGGCTGACGATTCCCGGTGCGGAAACCCCGATAAACACGTCCGCGCCACGCATGGCATCTGCCAGCGTGCCGGTCATATGGCCGAGGTTGGTCACCTTTGCCATTTCGTTCTGGGCGAAATTCTGATGCTCCCCGCCCTCCACAATGATGCCGAACCGGTCCACCATGGTCAGATGCTTTACTCCCAGGTTCAGCAGATGCTTTCCGATGGCAATGCCCGCAGAACCAGCGCCGTTGATCACCACGCGGATGGTGCCGATCTCCTTTCCGACAACCTTCAGCGCCCCCAGCAGCGCGGCAGCCACCACCACGGCAGTTCCGTGCTGGTCATCATGGAAAACGGGAATATCACAGACCGCCTTCAGTTTTTCCTCGATCTCAAAACAGCGGGGAGCCGCGATATCTTCGAGGTTGATCCCGCCGAAGCTTCCGGCCAGCAGGGATACCGTCCTCACGATCTCGTCCGTGTCCTTGGAACGGATGCACAGGGGGAAAGCATCGACATCTGCAAAGGTTTTAAACAGGGCGCATTTGCCTTCCATTACCGGCATGCCCGCTTCCGGTCCGATATCCCCCAGGCCGAGGACAGCCGTTCCGTCCGTAACCACTGCCACCAGGTTGGCCCTGCGGGTCAGTTCATAGGAGCGGTCCACATCCTGCTGGATCGCCAGGCAGGGCTCTGCAACGCCGGGGGTATAGGCCAGTGACAGGTCCTCCCGGTTCCTGATCTCCGCCCGGGAGATCACTTCAATCTTTCCCTTCCATTCGTAATGCTTTTTCAGAGATTCTTCACGAACATTCATGATTTTTCCACCTTTCCTCCCATTTCTATATCCGGGGCAATGAAGGTAAAAGCCTTCTGTTCCGCGTTCTGCCATTTTCCGGGGCCGACGGAGCGACAGGAACCGTTGCATTCCGGAGGGTTCCCCTTTTCCGTTCATGCGGCATCCCGCATTATTTGTCGATCTCCCATGCAGCGGGGATCGCATCGGCGGCGCCGGGACGGGTCACCGCAATGGCCGAGGCCCTTGCCGCCCGGTCCAGGCATTCTTCCATGGGGCGTCCTTCCGCCAGCCCGGCCAGCACATATCCCGTAAAGGTATCCCCTGCTCCGGTCGTATCCACCGCCTTCACCGGATAGCTTTTCTGGAAAATCCTGCGCCCGCCGGCAGCATATACAGCGCCTCTGCTTCCCAGCGTAAGGATCACTTCCGACCCGGGATAGCGTATCTGCATTTCCCGGAGGATGTCTTCCGCTTCGGTTTTTCCCGTCAGCGCCGTTCCTTCCTCTTCGTTCAGAAGGAAGAGGGAAACCCTGGAAAGGTCACAGCCGAGCACCTGCCCGTTCATGGGAGAAGGATTGAGGACAATCCGCAGTTTCCGGCGGAAGGCCTTCTCCATCAGCAGGTCCGGCAGATTGATCTCATTCTGCAGCAGCAGGAGATCTCCCGGCTGAAATGCCTCCAGCACCCGGTCGCAGAATTCCGGCGTGTTCTGCCGGTTGGCACCGCCATAGAGCACGATGCAGTTCTGTCCGGAAGCATCCACCTGGATGAAAGCCTTTCCGGTATCACAGGGCACCGTTTCCACAAAGGTGCAGTCCACCCCGTTCTTTTCCAGGAGCGCTTTCAGGAAGAGCCCGTCTTCCCCGATCATCCCTGCATGGCAGACCGCAGCGCCCGCCCGGGCCAGGGCAATGGACTGATTCAGCCCTTTTCCTCCCGGAGTCCGCCTTGCCGAAAGGGAATCCATGGTCTGTCCGGGTTTTACAAAATTTTCCACTACAAACGTAAAATCAATGTTGAGAGATCCAAAGTTCAAAATCCGCATGCTCCGCCGCCTCCTGCGTGTTCACTTCTGCATATGGCACTGCCGACGGGAATAACTTTCATGCCCCAAAAAATAGCATAGCGGCTATGGAAAGTCAAACCTTTTTCACAGCCGCTTCACGGCATACGGAAAAGGCTTTCTTCAATCCTGCCTGTCCTCGCTGAGGGTCTTCAGGACACTGCCGCATAAGGGAACCGCCAGGAAGAGACTGCATACATCGGCCACCGCCTGGGCGATCTGGACCCCGAAAAGGCCGAAGCACATCGGAAGCACCACGATCGCAGGAAGAAAGAAGATTCCCTGCCGGGCAACGGTGACAATGGAAGCCTTGAGCGCCATGCCGATGGTCTGCAGGAGCATGGTTCCCATAATCACATAGACATTGAGCACAAAGACCAGGCACTGCGCCCGCAGCGCCACCGCGCCGATCCGTATTACCTCCGGGTCAGCCCGGAACACGCCGATCAGCGGTTCTGCAAAGAGGAACCCCAGTACCGAAAGGCCTGCCAGGGTAATGCCTCCGATCTTCAGACAATAATAGAAGGCTTCCTTCACCCGCCGGTAGTTCCCCGCCCCGTAATTGGTGCCGCAGACAGGCTGGAACCCCTGTCCGAAGCCGATCAGGGCAGAATAGGCAAACATGGTAATGCGGCTGACGACCCCCATGGCGGCAATGGCTGCGTCCGCCATCTCCGCACCGTACTTTCTTGCCGCCAGATTCAGCAGAATGGTGGCAACGCTGCCGATCCCCTGCCGGCAGAGGGAGGGAATGCCGCCTTTCAGAATGTTCCGGAAGTAATGTCCCGTCAGCGTAACCTTGCTGAGACGGACCCGGATGGCCGCATGACGGATATTGAGATACAGCAGCAGGAAAAAACTGAATGCCTGACTGACCGCCGTAGCCAGCGCCGCTCCTTCCACCCCCATATGAAGCACAAAGATCAGCAGGGGATCCAGCAGGATATTGAGAACGGCGCCGGCCACTATCCCGGTCATTGCCACCGAGGCACTGCCCTGAAAGCGCATATGGTTGTTGAGCACAAAGGAGCCCATCATGAAAGGCGCTCCGAGAAAGATAATCCGCAGATATCCCACGGCGTAGGGCAGAATGGTTTCCGTGGACCCCAGCAGGCGTGCAAGGGGCTTCACAAAAATCACCCCAAGCAGGGCAACCAGGAGTCCGCAAGCAATGACGCTGAAAAATCCGGTGGCTGCCATGCGCTCTGCATCCTCGTAGTCCCTGGCCCCCAGGCGTCTTGACATGTAGTTTCCGGACCCGTGTCCGAAAAGGAAACTCACCGCCTGAATCAGGGCCATGACGGAAAAGGACACGCCTACGGCTGCCGTTGCCTGGGTATCAATCCGTCCCACAAAGACGGTATCCACCATATTGTAAAAACTGGTCACCAGCATGCTGATAATGGTCGGAACAGACATCTCCCGTATCAGTTTGGGAATCGGTTCCGTCGTCAGATAGGTTACCTTCTGCTGCTGGTCCATCTTGCGAATATTGGCCACTGTTCTTCCTCCGTTTTCTTCTTCGGTCCGCCCCGGTCTGCAGTCCGTACTCCCGCGGTTCACCCATGCCGGAGCAGCACTCCTCTGCAGCATTATAGCACAGGAAGAAACTGAATTCATCCTTTCCTCCGATACCCTTTCTCCCGTGCATCTGTTTCCTGCAGAGCTTTTTTCTGTAACCGGCATTTCGAAACAGGCTGAACGGTTATCTTGCCGATCTGAACGAGCAGGCGGAAACATGTTTCTTGAGCTGATAAAGCAAATGGCAGCTCGAGAGAATGTCAATGAACAACTCAAGGCTCAGAATCAAATGCTCTGGGTTGGATAAATCACAACTTCCTGATTTTCTGAAAAATCCAAACTTAAAAGAAATCCAAACTTTTGGAGAGGAATCG
>CAMVHE010000100.1 GCA_947167215.1 uncultured Clostridia bacterium | reverse complement strand
AGTCGCTTTGGTTCTATCTCCAGAGATACTGTCACGCTTTCTCCTGCACGAACAAAAATCCGTTTAAAAGCAGCGAGTCTCGGATGCTTCGGAGCATTAGCACTTCCTTCGTTCTGTACATAGACCTGGATGACATCCTCTGTATCCTTTGTTCCGTGGTTGACTGCCGTCACCGTCAGGGTGTTTTCTCCGGTTTTTTGAACATCTTCCACGTAAACCTCTCCATAGGTCAGTCCATATCCAAACGGATAGACCGGATCACTCTCAACGTATCTGTAGGTTCTGCCTCTCATACTGTAATCCGTGAATTCCGGCATCTCCGATAACTGAGTATTATGATAGAAAGTTACCGGAAGTTTTCCGGAAGGCGAAACCTTACCAAAGAGAATATCGGCAATTGTCCTTCCTCCCTGTGCGCCAGGATACCAGCCTACCAGTACCGCATCTGCCTTTTCTCCTGCTTCCGCGAGATCGATTGCGCTACCGGCAAGAAGGCATATCACCGTCGGTTTGTTTACTGCCAGAACGGCATCCATCAGACGACGCTGGCCGGCAGGCAGCAGCAAATCCGGCTTGTCAGAAGAACCATCCTGATTGCTGGTATCTCCCTGCTCTCCTTCAATGGTCTCATCCAGACCCACGACCAGAACAACCGCATCGCTTTCTTCCGCAATGGTAACTGCCTCCGAAAGGCGATCATCCGGTTCTTTGGCCAGATTGGATACCCTGTCCCTGAAAAGATCGCAGCCCTCAGCGCATAAAACCTTTACTTTGCCGGACAGTGCGTCCTGAATCCCTTCTGAAACAGTCACATACCGTGAAGCAGTACCATGGTAATTGCCTTCCAGCGCCTTCCGGCTGTTTGCATTGGGGCCAATCACCGCAAGAGTATGAAGCTTTTCTGGGATGAAGGGAAGAACACCATTATTTTTCACCAGAACACAGGCTTTTTCAGCTGCTTCCCGTGCTTTTGCGAGATGCTCGTCACATTCTACCGTCTGATAGGGAATGGCATCATACTCGCTGCCTTCCCCCATGATGCCTAAAAGATAACGCGTTGTAAAAAGACGTTCTGCGCTCTTCCGGATGGTATCTTCCGATACCATCCCAAAATCATAGGCAAGCATGAGATTTTCATAAGTACATCCGCAATTCAGATCGCACCCCGTGTTCAATGCAAGCGCGGCTGATTCCACTGCATTCTTCGTAACGAAATGTCCTTCATGGAAATCACGGATTGCCCAGCAGTCGGATACAAAATGCCCCTTAAATCCCCAGTCCTCTCGAAGCTTCTTCATAAGCTTCGGGGAACCGCAGCATGGTTCATCATTGGTCCTGTTATATGCACCCATGACGGACTCCACGTGCGCATCCTTTACCAGCTCTTCGAAAGCAGGCAGATAAGTCTCTGCCATATCTTTGTCCGATGCAACAGCATTAAACTCGTGTCGCAGATCCTCCGGACCAGAATGAACCGCAAAATGCTTTGCACAGGCGGAAGCCTTCAAAGTCTCCCCGGTTCCCTGGAGTCCACGCACATAAGCTTTGCCCATTTCAGCGGTAAGAACAGGGTCCTCTCCAAAGGTTTCCTGTCCCCGTCCCCACCTTGGATCCCGGAAGATATTAATATTGGGGGACCAGAAAGTCAGTCCCTTATAAATATCCCGATCTCTGTGGCGCGACGCCGCATTATACTTTGCCCTTCCTTCCGTGGAAGCAATATCTCCCAGTTTCTCCACCAGCTCCGTATCAAATGTGGCAGCCATTCCTATCGCCTGGGGAAACATGGTGGCCATTCCGGCTCGCGCCACGCCGTGCAGTGCTTCGTTCCACCAGTTATAGGATGGAATGCCCAGTCTCTCAATGGCAGGTGCCTGATAGCTAAGCTGGGAAGCAGCTTCCTTCAGCGTCATCTTCTCCACGAGCGCATGCGCCTTTTCTTGTGCGCGTTCCCTTGTCATCAGCGTAACTCCTTAAACAGTTGTTTCATTGCAGGATAGATTTTCTGGAACTTATGATACTGTTCATCATAACGTGCTGCAATCTGGGGATCCGGCTCAATAACCTTGGCCGTACTTACCAGTGCATCAGCACAGGCCTGGACGCTTTCAAAAGCACCGCAGCCAACCATTGCCAGCATTGCTCCACCGTATCCCGGACCTTCCTCTGCAGAAGGAATCTCAATGGGAATATTCAGAACATTCGCTACGATCTTCCTCCACAGCGGAGACTTGCCGCCGCCACCGCAGAGCTTGCTCTTTTCGATCTTGACTCCCAATGCCTTCGCCACTTCAAAGCTGTCCCGGATCGCAAAAGTTACGCCTTCAAGCACGGCCTGAACCATATCTGCCCGGGTGGTGTCCATGGACAATCCGGTGAAGGTACCCCGTGCATCCACATCATTGATGGGACTGCGCTCGCCCATGAGGTAGGGCAGGAAAAAGACGGAATTTCTGCCCAGGCGGTCATCGGTAATATCTTTCTGTTCCGCAGGATAATCCTTTGTCTTCAAGATTTCGTCACAGAACCATTTATTACAGCTCGCTGCGGAAAGGGCAACTCCCATCAGATGATATTTACCGTTTGCATGGGCAAAGGAATGCAGCGCATTGTGGCTGTCTACACAGAATTCATCATTGGAAATGAAGATCGTGCCGGAAGTACCGAGAGAAATATTGCAGTCCCCATTGCCAACGCATCCTGTTCCTACCGCAGCAGCTGCATTATCTCCGGCGCCGGCAATAACCTTGACGTCAGAAGGAATGCCCAGCTCTTCCGCAGCTTCCGGCAATACCGTTCCAATCACTTCATAGCTTTCATACAAATGCGGGAGCTGTTCTTCCCGAATTCCACATATCGAAAGCATCTCCCTGCTCCAGGTGCGATGTTCCACATCAAGCAGCAGCAGTCCGGAGGCATCTGAGTAATCACTGGCATGCACGCCGGTCAGCAGATAATTGATGTAGTCCTTGGGCAGCATAATCTTTGCAATGCGCTCAAAAAACTCCGGTTCGTGTTTTTTCATCCACAGAAGCTTTGGAGCAGTGAAGCCCGCAAAGGCTATATTCGCGGTATAACCGGATATCTTATCCGTTCCGATTTCATCGTTCAGGAAAGATACTTCGTCGGTAGTCCTTCCATCGTTCCAGAGAATTACCGGCCGGATAACCTTGTCTTCCTTATCAAGAACTACCAGTCCATGCATCTGCCCGCCGCAGCCAATTCCTTTAACCTGTGAAGCATCTGCATCCTTTAACAGTTCATGAATGCCGGAGACACAGGCTTTCCACCAGTCTTCCGCATTCTGTTCACACCAGCCCGGATTCGGAAAAGCTAACGCATACTCCTTCGAAACACTGTTCAAGATGGTGCCCTCACCGTTTACAAGAAGCAGCTTGACTGCTGAAGTACCGAGATCGACACCAATATAAAGCTGATCCTTCATGTTGAGTTCCTCCTTATTATCGGATTATTCCGGAATAAACTCATTATAATCTGTTTTTTATTCGGATACAAGCAATAATTCATCCTCCCGCCTGCAAAAGAGAAAAAGCCGTGAAATCACGGCTTTATTTTTTTACAGGCAGATTTCCAGCTCATGTATTCCTTCCAACGGCTTGGCAATCTCACTGGAGACCGGCATGCCATCCAGTTTCCAGGTTGTATTCTCCCCGACACGGAAACGGCCATGCTCCGCGGTAATCCTTATCTGCAGCGTCATATTCCCCAATTTCATAGTATATGCAGTCTGTTCCTCACCGGTGCGAAGAACAGGGCAGACTTTCAACGTATGCTCTGTTTCATCTACTCCCAGGAATTCCATCATGGCAAGGGTGAGCCAGGATGCGGTACCGGACAGCATGGGACCAATATTCTCACCGGTCTCACTGTTGTTGTATTGCGTGCAGAATCTCGGATTTCCCTTCAGAATGAAAGGATTCTCCATTGTCTTATAAGGGAAGGTACGGTCCAGCATAAAGAACGCAAGCTCCCGCAGGTCTGCGGCCAGCGTCTCATCCTCTACCCATTTGCACGCTTTCAGGCAGGCAACGGTAGCCATCATGGCTGCATGTTTAAATACACCGCAGTTTTCGCGATCTCCGGCAAAGTAGAGTGCCGTACCGGTCGAGATTCCCAGCAGATCATAGTTCACCAGGGTACAAAGCTTCAGTCCTGCCTCTGTCCTCAAATATTTATTGACAATCCGGAGCATTTTTCCTACCTGGTCCTCATTGGCAATTCCCGCCAGAATGGACCAGCTGAAACTGTTGAGAAAATAACTTCCCGGAACGGCGGGGTCCAAAGACAGTCTGTCTCCTGTGGCACCCAGGTAGGTGTATCCTCCTTCCCGGTCATCATTGATGAGGCATCTTGCAAAAAAGTCATCCTTCCATGCATATTTCTGTACTGCATCAGCAATTCGGCTGGAAATGGATTCTGCCTTCTGCGCTTCTTCTGTTTTCCGGATCATCCTTGCGAGCTCCGCGGTTTCGTCGGCAGCAACTTTCAGCAGGCAGGCATTCATGACGCTCTCACTCAGACGATTCTCCAGCGGAACGCCATACTGCTGCCCCTTTTCTTTAAGCTGTGCCATATAATGCCGCTCTTTCTCGGGGCCCTGCATGATGCCATGGTCCAGACGGAGGGTATCATTCCAGTCTGCTTTATCCAGCAAAGGAAGACCATGCGCTCCGACAGAAATGGAACCGCTGTAAATCAGTATCGCCATGAGGGTTTCCATCAGCGGGCGCTTTTCCTTCTCCCCTGCAATCGGGAATTCAGAAAGAAGAATATCGGTATCTCCTGTCAGTCGTACATAACGGTATACCGCCTGCATCAGCCAAAGCTGATCATCGGAGCAATCCCCCGGTTCCTTACCCGTAAAGGTAAAATTATGATTTGCATATCCCATGCGGTATACATTGGAAATCCAGTTTCCAAGCAGTTCCCGCACGAGTTTGCCTTCCCCGCAGGCTACCAGGTAGTTCATGGAAGCAAAAATGTCCTGAATCTCCCGGAAACCAATTTCACGGTAGGATTTCTGCGTCCATGCAAAAGCGCGGGAAACATAAGTCTGATAGAGCACCTGGAATGGCAGGTTATAGTATGCATAGGCATTAAAACGTTCATCCGGAGTCTCCGGCTTAAGAAATGCATGATACTTTTCAGCAAAAGCACGGTTCTCCTCGAGATCTTCTTCAAGGGATTCCTTCCGGCGATACCGCTCAACAAAATTGGCAAGCATCTCATCCACTGGTCCCCCGATTATCCCGTCATCATTGATCATGCCTGCAAAGAAGTCTGCAATGCAACTCCCCCCTGCTTCCAGCGTCAGCTTCTTCTCCATGGCAAAAAAGGGTGCCATCTTCATCTGATAGGCATTGGACAAATGCCCCACCAGCTCCGGGTGCTCCAGCGTTCCGGTTCCGATAAACTCCGTCTGACTACTGCAGAAGGCATCCATGCCGCTTCCATCGGACAGGATCAATGCAAAGCGCTTCTTATCCTGCTCTTCAGCAGGTTTCGGATGCAGCATCATGGCAATGGGATTGCCGTTTTCATAGCATACCTCCGTTTCCATGACCAGATTCGCATAAACCACATCATTGGCTATGGTATCCGGATTGGCAATTCCAAAGACACCGGTGCAGACCAGGGACAGTTCCCTCTTTGTATCCCGATGATTTACAATTTCGATGCGCTGGGCTTCTACTGCGTTCGGCATTCCCGGATGCTGGGGAAGCATGAGAAAAGTTCTCTTAACGGAAAGGCCATTTTCAAGTTCATATTCGATCCGCGTTTCATTGACGCCATGAATGCATCTGGCACTTTTCACATTCTCATTGACATTCGCCGAGTAGAAAACCTGCTTTCCATTTTCGACCAGATAAAACTGACGGTTTGCGGGTTCACCGTTTGCTGTGGCATCCAGTACATAACGGGTTGCAAGAATCTGCTGTCCACCACAGCCCCGCAAAGATCCCCGTCCCAAAGCATCAACAGCGCCCTTCGGCGTGGTAACCAATGGCATGTTATATGCCATGCGGTTTCCCAAAAGAAGGTTAACCGAAAAGTGCGGACCAACCGGATACGCCTTGAGATCAATCTCCAGTTCTCCCCGGCTGTTCAGTATTCCGGGGCTTGCGAGTATTTTCCTGGCAATATCCAGAATTTGCGCCCCGATCTCTTCCGGCATCTCTGCTTCGCCTTGGGTTGTAAAAGCCTTTACTGACGCGGAAGATGACAGATTTACAAAAAGGAAAAGCACGCTGTCCTTTGCCATCGTAACAAAAGAAGCAATTTCCGCGTTGCCCAGCATATGCGCACAGACTGGAGCCGGATAAGGAAAACCTGCGACTGCAAGCACCTTGTCCCGCCTCGCTGTCAGAAATGCCGCATCCTGGCATTCCCAATCTGGGAAGCAGCCCTTCGCTGCGGTTAAGGGTAAGAGGCTTTGTTTTCTGGCCTGTTCATAATCAAAATGCATACGTTTATTCTCCTCTCGTATGAATCATTATTCATTATTGGTGAATTCTTTTTCTGTTTCCGTCCGATGCGGCATTCCTTACCACTTGATTCTTTCAAGTCTTTTCTCTATAATATGGCATATTATCGGCAGCAGATAAGCTTGTTGTCATCCACTAAGGGACGCCTGGCTTTGCTGCAACCAGAAAGGATTTATTCATGAACAACATTACCCATATTTCGGACTACCGCCGAAAAAAAAATATGGATCTCCCTATTGATACATCTTCCAAATTCTTCGATCAGGAAGAATACTATATGACGATGATCGATAACAAAATGCAGCTCTTTCAGGACATCATGGAAGAAGCCTACATGGGTCTTACGGATCACGGCCTCAATCCGGATGATTTTGAGATTGAAGCTTTATCGTTACGTCATTTTCTGACAGAACCCTTCGATCCTGAAACTCCCGGCGCTCGCATAGCCGGCCCGACATTTGTCTATCGAAAGAATCACAAGGTTGCAAAACTGAGAACCTATATTGAAGTTACCGCCCCCAACGAGTATGATTTCATTGCGGATATGTATGGTTATGAAATATAAACAGGATCGCTCATGCGATCTTTTTTACATTCCTGTTTTCTGCAGAAGCTGAAGAATTATCTTTCTCACATCACGGAATGCTTTTCGCAAAGGGGTCTCTTCCCTGAAGCGATTCATCTGCCACTCCCGTCTTCCTGTCCCATGTCATGCAAGGCTATGCAGTTTTTCAAGAAAGGCTTTACACGCAGTATTCAGCTGGCGGTCAACAGAAGTAATGACACAGATTGCATGGCTCGGCGGATTCCTGTTTAAAGCAATTTCAACGATTTCTCCACGTTCCAGGTGTTCTCTTGCCATAAATTCAGGGACAAATGCTGCTCCCAGACCATTGGCAACCATGGGAGCGATCTGAGAAAGGGAGGATACATAAGTACTCGGCTGAAATAGAAGATGCTCCTCTGCAAAAAAAGCCTGTATCATCTCATGGCTGACACTGTTGCGATGCATGGAAATGAACGGCCAGTCTGAAATCTGCTGCAGGGAAACGGCCTCTTTTGCATTTACCTCCATGCTTCTTGGCACGATCAGAATATCCCGAAATCTGTCCAGTTCTTCCACTGAAAGGCTGGCTTCCTTCGTCAGAGGTTTGGTGACAACCGCAAAATCTGCCAATCGCTGTTTCAGGCTTTCCACTGCCCCTGCCGTGGTCATGCTGTGAATATTCACCTGAATACCGGGATATGCCTGCCGGTATTCCTGCAGGGCAGGCAACAGAACGCTTCGCAAAGCCGCCTCACTGGTTGCAATCGTAATCTGACCATTTTGCATGCTTCTGTGCTTTTTCAGCTCATTCTCGGCACACTCGATATGCAGCATCGCCTCCCGGATATGCATGTAGAATACTTCGCCTTCGGAAGTGAGCGCGACCCCTTTATTGCTTCTGATAAACAGCCTGCAATCCAGTTCGGACTCCAGCTGATTGATAATCCGCGTTAAATTCGGCTGACTGTTATGTAAAATATGCGCTGCCACCGTAAAACTCCCGCAGGTAGCTACATGATAAAAAATGCGATATGCATCAATGGATGCGGACATCCGGCACCTTCCTCCATATCATATTCTGATAACAGGTATATCAAATATATCTTTTACATCTGACTTTAAGATGATTATAATAGCCTTTGAACAAAAACTCAAGATAGAAAGAAGTCTACTTTTCGGTGAATACGGATTTAACGGTTGGAAAACCAAGCACTGTACTCTGGCGTTTCTGTCTTCCTCTGTTTGGAAGTGTTGTTTTCCAGCAATTGTACAATATTGCAGACAGCCTGGTAGCAGGCAAGTTTATTGGAGAAAATGCCCTTGCCGCAGTTGGAAACAGCTATGAAATCACTCTGATATTCATAGCTGTTGCTTTCGGCTGCAATATGGGATGTTCGGTAATCGTCTCCAGGCTTTACGGCTCCAAGGATTATCGCATGGTCAGAACCGCCGTTTCTACCGCCATGATTATGACCGGCGTAGTCTGTGCGGTTCTGATGGCCGGAGGGCTCATCCTGGGGGGCCAGCTCCTGCTGTGGCTGAATACTCCGGAATCGGTCATTGCTGACTCAGCCCTCTATCTTCGGATCTATGTGCTGGGGCTTCCCTTTATGTTCTTTTACCAGGTGTCCAACGGTGTCTTCACCGCACTCGGGGATTCCAGAACCCCATTTCTCTTCCTTGCATTCTCTTCAATGAGCAATATTCTGATGGATATCCTCTTTGTTGCGTGCTTTGGCATGAGGGTCGAGGGAGTAGCCCTGGCGACCTTTCTTTGTCAGGGAGTCAGCTGCATACTTGCCCTGGTATTTATCCGGATTCGTATGCGCGCCCTTCTGCCGGACCCCGAAGAAAAAACGCCCGTTTTCTCCCGGGTTCTGTTTCGTCAGATCATCGCTATCGCAGTCCCAAGTACGCTTCAGCAGAGCTTCATATCCGTTGGAAACCTGATCATTCAGAGCGTAATCAATGGATTCGGTCCCGGCGTTATGGCCGGCTATTCCGCTTCCGTCAAGCTGAATAACCTCGTCATTACCTCATTCACCACATTAGGCAACGGCATCTCCAACTATACTGCACAGAATATCGGTGCAGGACATCCCGACCGGGTACGAAAAGGATTCTTTTCCGGTCTTCGAATGATCTGGTTGCTGTGCATTCCATTCACATTGCTTTACTTTTTTGCCGGAAAGCAGTTCGTCAGCTTCTTTATGACGGAGCCAAGCGAATCCGCACTGTCCACCGGCACCATCTTTCTGCGCATCCTCTCACCGTTTTATTTTGTCGTCTCTGCCAAACTGGTGGCGGATGGTGTTTTGCGAGGTGCAGGTCTCATGCGTTACTTCATGACTGCAACACTTACTGACCTGGTTCTTAGGGTCGTCCTTGCCAGCATTCTGGCAAAAACCGCTCTGGGTGCTACAGGAATCTGGTGCGCATGGCCCCTTGGCTGGGGTATTGCCACCCTGCTTTCCCTTCTGTTTTACCGAAGAGCCTTCCACGAAAACACCATTTCCGATAGGAAATGTGTTTAATATTTCATCAGGAGGATTATCCAAATGAAGCAACACCTTTCTACTTTGCTTGTCCTGCTCTTTCTGCTGGTAAGCATCTTACCCATGGCGTTTGCAGAGGGTGCTGATTCCGGTGTGATCACCGGCTCAGAAACAACCCAGGGTTATGGCGGCGACGTCACTGTAAACGTAACTTTGAAAGATGGTGCCCTCACCGACATTGAAATCATCGGAGACGGTGAAACACAGGGCATCGGCAGCAAAATCGTCGATGAGTGGCCGGAAGCTTTTGTGGATGCCGGCGGTATCGTCGACACCTATGCCGGCGCCACCTTCGCCGGAATCACCAGAAATGCTGTCATTGATGCAACCCGCAAAGCTCTCGAAAATGCCGGCGTCAACCCGGATGATTATATGCGGGAAGCTGAAAACGAAGAAGCACAGGATGTGACTTACGACTGCGATATCGTGGTGGTTGGTGCCGGCGGTGCCGGAATGGTTGCTGCTTTAACCGCCGCAGATGCCGGATCGAATGTTATCATCGTGGAGAGCCAGCCTGCAGTAGGCGGCAATTCAGTGAAAGCTACCGGCGGAATGAATGCTGCCAAAACGGTTTATCAGGACAACAATGAATTTGCCGAATCTGCCGGTGTCGAAAAAACGCTGAAGTCTGCGGAGCAATATGCAGACAACGAAGCAGTTTCTGCACTTGCAGCAACGGTCAAGGCCCAGTGGGATGCCTATCAGGCTTCTCCCGAGGGATATTTCGACAGTACTGATCTTTTCGCTCTCGATACCATGATCGGCGGAAAAGGACTGAATAATCCTGATCTGGTACGTACGCTGGTAGACAATACCTCCCCCGCTATTGACTGGCTCAGCTCCATCGGAATCAATCTCAATAATGTGGCTGCCTTTGGCGGAGCATCGGTGAAACGCATTCATCGCCCCGTGAACGAGGAAGGAAAAGTAGTTTCCGTTGGCGCATACACCATTCCCCTGCTGGAGAATGCAGTGCAGAATAATGAACTTATCACATTGCTGACCGACACAACGGCGGTGCATCTCCTAACCAATGCAGAAGGTGCAGTCTGCGGCATCGAGGCCAAGGGCAAGAATGGAAATACGGTTACAGTCAACGCGAAGGCTGTAATTCTTGCCAGCGGCGGTTTTGGCGCCAACCTCGAAATGGTCGAGCAATATGCTCCCCAGCTGAAAGGCTTCATGACCACGAATGCAGCCGGTATTCAGGGACAGGGCATCCAGATGGCCGTGGAACTGGGAGCCGCTACCGTTGATATGGATCAGATCCAGATCCATCCTACCGTTCAGGCCGACACCGCATCCCTGATCACGGAAGGTCTGCGCGGAGATGGTGCAATCCTTATCAATGCCAACGGCGAGCGCTTCACCGATGAAGTTGGTACCCGTGATGTGGTTTCCGCCGCTGAAATTGCTCAGCCTGGCTCCTTCAGCTGGCTGGTAGTGGACCAGAAAATGGTCGATGCTTCTTCCGTAATTCAGGGATATATCAAACGCGGTCTGATGTTGCAGGGCAACTCCTATGAAGAACTGGCAGCAGCTCTTGCAATTCCGGAAGATGCGTTTGCAGCATCCATGGAAAAATGGAATGCCTGCGTAGCAGAAAAGAACGATCCTGATTTCGGTCGCACCAGCTTTGCCAATCCTCTGGACACTGCCCCATACTATGCAGTAAAAGTCACTGCAGGCATCCATCATACCATGGGCGGTCTGAAGATCGATACAGAAACCCATGTTCTGAACACCGATAATCAGATCATTCCCGGATTATTTGCAGCCGGAGAAGTTACCGGAGGAGTTCATGGTGCCAACCGCCTTGGCGGAAATGCAGTAGCAGACTTTGTTGTATTTGGCCGTATCGCCGGAGAGCAGGCTGCATTCTACGTTAAATAATGCAGTTTTCCTGACGACATTCGTTTATTGATTCTTAAAACATAACAAAAACCGTCTTCCAATTGGAAGGCGGTTTCTTGTTTCCTGTCAGGGATTATGAACGTAACTGCAGTCGGGAAAGAGCAGACCTCCAAGCATAGCAAGCAAAGACACTGTTTCACAGGAATGCCTGCATATTCTGTGCTTTTAATGCCGGAAAGCAGTCCCGGTCAAGCCACTGCCGGTACCGGCCTGTATTATCTGTTCCCTGAAGGGATATTGGCATCTGGCGCAATCTGCATTGCAGGAAGTGGCAGATGTATTCTCAAAAAGGGAAGATACTATTTTGTTGTTCCGGAGAAGTATCCCTTTTCCTTTCCTTTCAGTCCCGAATCAATCCTTCCAGCGTCTCAAAGAGCAGCTGCGGCTCTACCGGCTTGCTCAGATGCGCATTCAGCCCTGCCTGCATACTACGCTGAACATCTTCATCAAAGGCGTTGGCCGTAAGTGCAATAATAGGAATTGTTTTTGCGTCCATCCGGTCCATAGCCCGGATGGTCGCGGTTGCTTCCAGACCGTCCATTTCCGGCATACGCATATCCATCAGAATTGCATCATAGTAATTCGCTTCATGCTTAGCGAACATTTCGACCGCAATTTTACCGTTTTCCGCATGCTCCACATTCATCTCACGCATGGAAAGGACCATCATAATGATCTCTGCGTTGACGGGAACGTCCTCCGCAAGGAGCACACGCCGTCCTTTTAAGTCTGCGGTTTTACGGAGCAGT
>CAMVHE010000099.1 GCA_947167215.1 uncultured Clostridia bacterium | reverse complement strand
CGTAGTCCGTCACCTCGGAGGTCTGCTCTGCCAGAAAGGCTTCGAGCTCATCCATAGCTTCTTCGTAGGTCATAAATCCTTCTCCATTCTGATGCATCGGAAGGTATCTCCTTCTACAGCTTCGCCTCTGACTTCATAAAGCATCTGCTCATAGAATTCAACCTTATTCTCTCGGCTCTCAACGATAACCTTGCTGTAACCAAGGTCCTCTGCCCATTCTTCACAGGCTTTCTCGACCATCGTTCCGATTCCCTGACGTCGGTACTCCGGCAGCACGACGACCCTGCCTATAACACACACGACTTTGCGAGCAAAGTCGTGTGCCAAGGGGACGCTGTCCCCGTTGGATCCTTTGCCTTGCTGCTCTGATCCTCATGCTGTCGAGCGCTTCAACGTTGGCAGCCGGCAGTGATGAAGCACTTGCGCTCTATGATTCCATGCTTCGATTTCACCTGGGCGATGTACAGGCAGGAGACCTTCAGCCGGTATGCTCCAGCACGTATGCCTTTATGCTCAGAGACAGCCTGCTGTGACCTTTCCAGACGCGGTGCAGTTGTCCTGGACGTAGGAGAAGCAGGAGACAGCATTTCAAACGGCTCAATCGGACGGAAGCATGTTATCGTATTTCCACAGGCTTCACATGGAATTTTCTCGATTTATCCAGACCTCTCCAGGCGATGGAGAACATGTGCCCGCTTTTTTTCCAACTTTGCAGGCAACATAAAATGCCAGAGAACAGCGCCTGATCTTCAAGAACGTCCGGAAGTTCCCGGAAATCGGATATGCCTTCTCCGACACATTTATAAAGGCTTTCCTTTCGAGTCCATATCCAAACAGCTTTTTGAGCGTCATTCCCTATTGCTTTCTGTTCTTCCGTTGTTGTGTAGAATGGGAGGATCGGTTGATAATACTCCATTTCCCGAATCGGTTCAACGTCAACGCCGATCCCATCTGCATTTCCATCCCATGCCAGCACCACATAATCTCCGGCATGGGAGATGCTGAATGCAGGGCCACCTGCCAGAAAGGGCTTTCCATCCTTTCCTGTTCGCAGTCTATCCTCTGAAAAACCCGGAAGATACTTTTTCATCAGATAGCCAGCGGCAAGGGAACGGAGATAGTCGTCTTTTCGGATAAAACGAAGCGCTTTTTCTTTTCGCTGACAGTCTGCAGAATCAAGGAGATATTCTTCCTGATCCCGCAGATCTGAAAGCCTCAAAGTGTAAACTTCTCCCATTTCTGATAATCCCTTCTGATAAGGTTTTAAGTCGTTATGTTCCCGTCATCCAATCTATTTTCAGTATAAAAATGATAGAAAGAAAAGCTGACAAACAGGGACAGTACCTGTGCCACGACCCAAGTATACCAGATACCAGCGGAACCAAAGACTGCAGTCAGCGTAAACAAAGCGATGAGCATCATAGCGCAGCTGCTGATCAAGGATAAAACGGTTGCAATAGTCGTCTTTTCCTGAGACTGGAAAGTGTACATGATAAATGTGTTAAGCCCGGTAAATGGGACCGCCAAGGCATAAATGCGAATTGCTCCTGTTGTTACGCTTAAAAGATCTCCTTTCCGTATCGAGAATAATCCGCATATCCCCTTTGAGGCCAGAATATAAAAGAGTGTGCAGAGAACTGTTAAAACGATTTCCAGACAGATTCCCTTCCTGATGGTTTGGCTGATCCGCGCTTGATTCTTTGCGCCATAATTTGCTGCAATGATGGGCTGCGCCGCCTGCCCTGTGCCGTCATAGAAAGCCATCGCCGTCATGGAAAGCTGCGTGATCACGGAGTATGCTGACACGTAATTTTCTCCGCCCACCTGGATGATTCGGTTATTAAATATCTGGGTCGTCAGCGCCATGCCAAACTGTGTAATGGAAAGAGGAAGCCCTGTTTTCAGCACGGGGATGATCATGGCAGAAGTGTTTTTCAGGATGAGCTTCAGCGTGTTTTTCCTGCTGACCAGATGCGTTGCATTCACCAGCATTCCAAAGGTATATGCAAGACAGGTGGCGAGGGCTGCGCCTTTTACCCCCCAACCCATGGGGCCCACGAATAGAACGTCTAAAACAAGATTGACCGATGCACAAGCCGAAGTGGAGATTAAACACCGGTTCGGATCACCATCCACACGCACAAAGAACAGAAAAAGCGTATACAGCATGATGGGGATCATGAAGAAAAACAGCACCTGCAAGTATTCTGTTGTTGGATCAAGCAGAATATCGTTTGCTCCCAGTAGCCGTGCGATCCCTGTTGTGAACAGACTTCCTATGATCGTGAGAAACGCGCCTGTTATCACCATAAAGATACCGCTTACTGAAAAACATGTATTTGCTTTTTGAGGGTTGCCTTCCCCGATATACTGCGCAGTAAGTGTGGCTCCTCCGGACGCGATCAGCATGGCCAGGGCATTGAGCAGCATATATACCGGCATACACAGCCCCACCACGGCCAGCATATCCGGTCCGAGAAAGTAAGCAAGAATCAGTACGTCAATAAAGGACGCCACCGTCGCCGTCAGCATGGATCCGATGGCGGAAGGCAACAGCTTTTTATACAGTGCATTCAGTGAATCGTTCAAGTAATCCAAATCAGGTTTCCTCCCTTTCTGACTGAACGAGAAACCTTATTCCTCTTCAAAGAAATTCAATCCATCAAGTGCAGCAATGGACAAACGAAGGTATTGGTCGCTGGTGATCGGCCACTTGTATCCTAAGCTGAACAGCACCTCTGTGGTAAAATCGTTTTCATAATCCACTTCCATCTTTTCATTTCGGCTTCTGTTCGCATACGCGATTAAACCGGATACAGCCTGGCTTCCTTCATGCTTTGCCAGATATGCGTTGACGATATCCTCGAACTTCTTTCCTGAAACGATCCGGATGGTGTATCCATAGTCCCGCATGGCGTAAATCACATCGCCCATGGTAATCCTGTGATTATTGACCGCATGGAACATATGAAAGTCTCTCCCGGTTCCTGCAAGCTTCAGCACAGCCGCTGCCGTTGCGTCAATCGGCGAGAATTCAACCTCTCTGCGAAGCATTTCGGCAGGAAACGCCTCTACTGCTTTATAGCCGCGCAGCATGCGAATGAACGCATTCGAGAGGAAATTGATCTGGAACTCACCATCGGCGTCACGGCTCATCAGGTTGCCCACGCGGATGACCTTAGCATTGCAACCTTCACAGGCCGCTTCAAGCACAGCCCGTTCAGCAAGGAATTTTGTACGAATGTATTCATTCTCCAGGGTCTGTCCAAAGTACAAATCCTTTTCCCGAATCTTAGGCACGGAAAGAGCCGTTTTTATGTCCATTTCTCCGCCAACGGAGACGGTTGAAATCTGAATCAGCCGTTTTTTGCCTTTCGTACACAGGGAAATCAGATTCATCACGCCTTCCACATTGATCTTCTGAAGAATATCTCCGGAGACGAAATGCTTTACACAGGCTGCACAGTTGATCAGCGTGTTAAATGGGATGCGATCAAGGGCATCCACCACCGGCTTGTCCGTGATATCCCCATCAATGCAGAACAGCCGTTCTCCAAAGTATTTTTCTCCGGTATCACTGAAGTAATAGTGATAGATGCCCTTCAACCTCGCCTCCGGAGATGCAAACTTTCCTTTCCTAATCAAGCAGTAGATTTTCCCGTTATGATGCTCCAGGAATTCCCGCAGGATGTGTATCCCCAGAAAACCGGTGGCTCCTGTTAGCAGCACGTCTCCGATCCCCTCAGAATACACCCGGTTCACACTGCTTAAATCACTGTTTTCAAGAAGGTGTCGGATTGCCTGATAATCATAATCTGCGAATTGATTGCGATCCGCAGGCTTTTCTTCTGTTACCGCCATTGCAGCGGAGAGTTTCCGCACAGAATGTTCCTTAAAGATGTCTGCATAAACCACCGGAATCTTCTGATTCATGCACATCACAGCTACACGTGACGCTGCCAGGGAAGTGCCGCCCATCTCAAAAAAATCATCGTCTATACCGACCTTGTCCACCTTCAGTACCTTTGCGAAAATCCTGCACAGCTTCTCCTGCATTTCATTTTCAGGAGCGGCATAAGTGCTTTGCAGGCTGGAAAGATCTGGCATGGGCAGGGCTTTCCGGTCGATCTTTTTATTCTCAGTCAGGGGGAGACTGTCCATCTGCATCAGAATGCCTGGAACCATATAATCCGTCAGCTTGCCGGCGGCATACAGCCTTAATTCCTCTGCGGGCAAAGGCCTCAAGGCCGTATAGTAGGCAACCAGATACTTGTTATCGATGGCCTGGCACGCCGCCAGCTGTACATCCGGATGTGAACAAAGAACTTCCTCGATCTCGCCCAGCTCCACACGGAAGCCCCGCAACTTTACCTGATTATCCTTCCGTCCATGGAATTCAATTTCACCCGCTTCATTGATCCTTGCCAGATCGCCGGAGCGGTAGCCACGCATGCCATTGAACGTAATGAAGGCTTCGGCGGTTTTCTCCGGAAGGTTGATATAACCGCGCCCCACGCCCTTCCCGCAGATCAGCAGCTCGCCAATCTCTCCGGCAGGGAGTTCCTTTCCATTCTCATCGATAATATAGATGAAAACATTGGCGTTTGGCTTTCCGATGGTAATGTCGCCTTCCCCTTCGATCACCTTCATCGTGCAGCTGATGGTCGCCTCTGTGGGCCCATATCCGTTCATGATATACGCATTGGGATTGACAGATTTGATCCCATCGAATAGACCGGGCAGGAATGCTTCCGCGCCGAAATCATAGGAAGCCACGTTCGCCAGGGCTATCCGCATCTCATCCACTTCCAGCATAGCCGAAGCAAAGGACGGCGTAGTGCTTATCATATCTACCTTTTTCAGGGTCATCAGCCTGGCCAGAGCTTTCAGGTCATGAATTTCTTCTTCCGTGGCGATCACGGCAGTCATGCCGTTTGTTAACGGAATAAAATTCTCCATGATAGAAACATCAAAGGTCATGGCTGCCAGCGACAGGGAAACCCTGGCCCTTTCGGTATAACCGAGTGTCTCCGCGTTTTTCGGGTTGGCGCTGACGAAATTCGCGAGATTTCCATGCTCAATCATTACGCCCTTGGGCTTTCCTGTGGAGCCGGAGGTATAAATGCAGTAGCACAGGTCGTTCTGATAAATGACGGCCCTGGATTCCTGAGGCAACCCTTTCTCTGCCAGTTCCTCCGGCGTCACAACGCTGCACTCCAGGGCCTTCAAAAATGCTTTTCTGGTTTCCGAAGTTCCTTGATCTGTAATTAGCAACTTTGCGCCGGAATCTTTCAAGATATATTCCACTCTGTCATCGGGATAATCCGGTGCGATACAAAGGAAGGCCGCACCTGCGTTTAGGATGCCCAGCCTGCAGGCATACACCTGAATACTCCTGGGCAGCATCACCGCAACGATGTCCTCCCTGCCAATGCCCCTTTCGTTAATCGCATACGCCAGCCTGTTCGCTTCGTCATACAGTTGTTTATACGTCAGCTTTTCATCCCTGCAGATGACCGCTGTTTTGCCTGGATGGAGGGCAACCTGACGCTTAAACCTTTCAGTAACGGGAACAAAGGGCTCATCAAAACAGGTCTCATTGATGATTCTTCTGAGATCATCCATGCTGTTCCTCCTTTTTCCTGGAACCTCTGTACGGTCCTTTATCAAAACGTCAGGGATCTCAATATCCTTGAGACGTGCCTTGTCCATAAACTCTTTCGCTGCCACATCCAATGCTTCCAAAAAACCTTTTGTGTATTTTTCACTGTATTTTCCGATGTTGTATTCCATCATCCAGCAAATCTTGCCGTTTTTGAGCACGACCGTTACATCCATCGGCGCTTTTACCTGGTCAAGCCTGATCTCTTTCAGCACAGCAGGCTTTCCGCAAAGGCTATCAAACGCGAATTCCTTCCCCTGATAGGAGAACAGCACATCCGCACTCACGGAATAATCGTGGCTGATTTCCTCAAAGGAATAAAGATCGTTTGCCATGCTGTCTAAAAGCTGCCTGCCCATTTCGGAGATGTATTCCATGGGACGCATTTCCTTATGATCCGTACGGCAGACGATGGGAAAGGTCTTCACCAGCATGGATACGGTGCGGGCAAGCCTGGAGTCGCTTCTTCCGTTATAGATACCCGCAAACACAGGCGCTTGAAGACGGGTGTACGCTGAAAGAACATAACCAAAAACGCCGGTGAAAAAGGCGTTGTCACTGCACTTTCCGTTATCACAGAACGATTCTATGTCCTTCTGTGTCAACCTTTTGCTGACAAGGGTCAAGACCGCCGGTTTTTCCGCCTGTTCACTTTCCACGTCTCCCATGGGCAGGCTTTCCGGCTGCGTATCCTTCAAAAGTGCCGAATAGTATTCCTTTGCTTTGATAAATTGCTGCCCGGCGCGAAGCCGCTCTTCCTCCAGCGCAGCTTCATAGCCACTGAAGGTTTCCGTTTCCAGCTTTTCTCCTAAATACGCCCTGCTGATGTCTTCCAGCAAAATGCGGATGGATGTACCGTCGCTGATGATATGATGCATCTCAAGGAAGAGATACTTTTCCCCGGCGTTGATCAGCTTGATCCGGAACAATCTGTCCTCAAACAGGTCAAATGGCGTCACAAGACTTCCCACGATGCTTTCCAGACTGTCTGCTTTAATGATCCCGATCATGGAAATATCAAAGGCTTCTTCCGTACGCCGCTGCCGCACTTCCCCGTCCTCGTTCATAAAGAACGTTGTCATGATATAGGGGTGCGCGTTCACAGTATCCACGATGGCCTGCTTTAACTTTTCATCATCTATTTCAGGGCTGATCTCAAGCAGGATCGGGATATTGTAGACGGTACTATGCGGATTAGCGATGGCCTCGACAAAAATTCCCTCCTGGGTCTTTGTGATTCCATATTCAGAATAATGTTCAAAGGAACCGGTTTCGGCTGCGGACAGAAAGCCTTCGAGTTTTTCAACTGTATTGTTTTCCTTCAGATCCGCCGATCGCACAGGCACGTTAAATTCCTTGGACAGCAGTACATTCAGCCTGATCGCGCCGATGGAGGAAAGGCCTGCCTCGTAAATATTCGTGGTGACGCCAAATTCTGCGTGGCCGACAACCTCGGCAACACAATCGAAAATTCTCTGCTGCGTTTCGTTCTGCGGCGGGATGTTTTCTGTCTTCTGCCGCTGGGGCCGGGGCAGTGCCTTTTTATTGACCTTTTGGTTCTGATTCAGCGGAATACTGTCAATCTGCATGGTAACTGCGGGGACGATGTAAGGGGGCTTTCGTTCCAGGATAAAGGCATTCAGCGCCGGAATGTTCACGGTCTCCGGGGCCACCACATAGGCGGCGATAAATTTTTCGCCGCTGGCTTCGTCCTCGAAAGCCTGCACTGTGGCGTCAGTTACGCCCGGGAACGCCCGGATTACGGCCTCCACCTCCGTCAGCTCTATGCGGAAACCGCGTACCTTCACCTGACCGTCGTTCCGGCCGATAAAGTCGATTTCGCCATTGGGCAGCAGGCGCACAATGTCGCCGGAGCGGTAAGCACGGTCAAAGCCTGTTTTTTCGCAGAATGGATTATGGATAAACACCTTTTCTGTCAGCTCAGGACGGTTCAGATACCCCCGTCCTACGCCGTAGCCCGCGATGAGCAATTCGCCCGGCACCAGCGGCGGCAGCCTGCGCAGGTTTTTATCTACCACATAGCATTTATAATTGCTCAGTGGCTTGCCGATGGGAATGCGATTATATAACCGATCTACTGGCATTGCTGTGGAGTAGATGGTACACTCTGTGGGTCCATAACCATTGATGAGTCTTGGACCGTCAGCCCTGGGCGGAACAGGCACCAGCTTTTCCCCTCCAGTGGTCAGCTGCCGGAGTGTCAGAGGATTCGTCATGGTGTAGAACTGAAGGCACACCTGCGTGGTCATAAAAGCGTGTGTGATGCCAAGCCGGTCAAACCATTTTTCCATGGCCAGGAGATCCAGCCGGATTTCTTCCTCAACAATGCACAAGCAGGCTCCGGTTGTCAAAGCCGGGTACATGTCCATCATGCAAGCATCAAAGCCATAGCTGGCATAAGCGGCCACACGGCAGGTTTCATCCAAATGGTAGTATTCCCGATACCAGGCGCAAAAATTGGCAATATTGTGATGCTCCAGCATCACGCCCTTAGGCACGCCGGTGGAGCCGGAGGTGTACAGCAGGATGAACAAATCCTCCGGCTTTGGGTCGCTCTCGATTTTCGGGCACGCAGGCAGAGACTGGATATCTTTTAGCAGTAGCACAGAGCCTTTGTATTCGGGCACTTTGGCGAGCAGCGTATCGTCCGCGATCAGCAGCTTGCAGCCTGCATCGGCCATCATGAAGGTCAGCCGTTCGGAAGGATAGGTGGAATCCAGTGGCTGGTACGCCGCACCAGATTTTAATACACCCAGAGAAGCGGTGGCCATATAAGCGCACCGGGGGATCAGGATGGATACTACATCCCCCCTGCCGATGCCCAGAGCGCGCAGTTTTCCTGCAATACGGTCAGAAATATCGTCCACCTGGGCATACGTCAGCGTTTCGTCCCTGAAAATCACGGCGGGTTTGTCGGCGGATCTTATCGCTTGCGCCTTAAACTGCTCAACTACTCCAGATGTGGGATAATCCCGCTCAGTCGCATTGAAGGCGTCCATCTCCGAGATTGCAGCGTCATCTGCCAAACGGATGTCCTGCAAACAACCGCCCCCGCAAAGGCCCGCCACGATCTGGCCATAAATACGGGCCATTCGGGCCACAGTATCCTCAGAAAGCTTTTCCGCCGCGTACTCAAAGCGCAGTGTATAGTCGCCACTCTTTTGCTTCAATACATGGAGCGTCAAGGATGCCATCACATCATCAGCCTTATAGAATTCCATGGGAATGTAACGTCCGTCCAGTTCCACACCGGAAAGCATTTCACCCTGGTAGACGAAGAAGCAGTCCGGGTGGATGCCGTATTCTCCGCACAGTCCGGCAAAGTCAGCGCCATCGTGGGTTACCAGTTCGTGGAAAAGGCGCTGCGTGCTATCCATGAAAGCGGCACAGTTCCCGCTGTCGTCCACATTCAGGAACACCGGCACATTATGCACCAGCATACCGATCGTGTTTTGAAGTATCGGATCGTGCCGTCCGTTTTCACCTACGAAGAACAGTACTCCCTTCTGGTTGCACAGCAGGCGCAGCATGTAAGCGTATGCACTCATGAACAGGGTGCTTTCCGTGATATGATGTTCAGAAAGCGATGCAATCAGATTGCCGGACAGCGCCCCCTGGTGTTCAAAAAGTGTGGTTTCGTATACCCCTAACTTTCCGGCGAATGCTTTGAGTGCGGGATCGTCGTCGGCATACAGCTCGGTATCACCCTCCATGAGATCCAGCATCTTCCGGTAGACTTCCGCGTCTGCCGCCTGTTCCTCTGCGTGCTCCGCCTCATACTGGGAAAGGGTCAGGCTGTTCATGCCTTCCCGCGGAATGGCTTCATCGCAATAAGCCGAGGCAATACTTTGGACCAGCAGGGAAAATGTAGTACCATCGCACACAATATGGTGTCCGACAAGCACAAAGAACAGACCCTCCGGTGTTATAAATACAGAGGCACGGCACGGCAATTCTTCTTCCAGATCGAAAGATGTGTTCAATCGCTGGGCCAGGGCTTTCCGGTCAGAAATGTCGGTGCTCTGGAGCGCTACAATGATTCTTTCGTCGGAAGGCACCATGGAAGGCATACCGTCTGTCACCTGAATCCTTGATCTCAGCACAGGATAACTGTTCAGCACGCCCTCAGCGGCGGCTTTGAGCTTACCTGCGTCCGTGTTCATGTCAGATGGCAGGAACAGTCCAAGAACGTTGTTGTACGCGGTTTTCTTGCTTCCGGTTTGGCAATCGAGATACACGGTCATTTGCGCATTGGTTAGCGGATAGGCTGCTGCTTCGGTGCCCCGAAATTCTGCCAGACTGCTTTCCTCGATGGATGCCGCTGCCAGAAGCCTTGGCGTATGGGCCTCAAACACTGTCCGCGACGACACCTGGATGCCTTTCTCGCCCAGCGCCTTTTGCAGCATCATTACCTTGATGGAGTCGCCACCCAAGGAAAAGAAATCATCATCGATGCCGATACCATGAACGTTCAGCACGGTCTCGAACGCTTCTGCCACCCACGCCTGTTTTTCATTTTCCGGCGCAGTATAGGCAGCACGGCGGCGGCCCAAATCCGGCTTGGGAAGCATCCGCCGGTCCAGCTTGCCATTGGCGTTCACAGGGAACTTTTCAAGGCGCGTAAAAGAAACGGGGATCATGTATTCCGGCAGAGTGCGGGATAGCGCCTGTTTTAGTTTGGTTTCACTCTTTTCTTCGTCCGAAAGATAATAAGCTGCAAGGAAGGTGAGGCCCGATGCGTCGATAAAATCCTTCACTATGGCATCAGAAATTCCTTCGATCCTGCGCATCTCCGCTTCGATTTCGCCTGGCTCCACGCGCTGGCCGTTGATTTTGACCATCCAATCCTTGCGGTTCAGATAGACGATGTTCCCATCGGGCAGTCGCCTGCCTAAGTCGCCGGTATGCAGTAAGGTGTCGTAGCCATCCTGAGCCTTGAAGGGATTAGGCGTGAAGGTTTGAATGGACTGTTCAGCCAGATGGAGATAACCCCGGCCCAATGGCCCCGAAACGCAGATTTCACCCTCATCTCCCGGAACGCCATTCTCATCCAGCAGGTATACCTGTAAGCCGCCGTTGGGCATTCCGATGGGCGTATTATCATATGGCTTGTCCACAAAGAAGCTTAACAGACCACAGGCCTCTGTCATCCCGTAGTAGTTTAGGAGACGAAAACCAGAAGGGGAAATCTGGGACAGCCGTTCGCCGCAAGTCATCACCAAACGCAGGCAGTCACCCTTGCGTGTGAAATAGCGCAGCACTTTGGGCATAATCACAGTCACTGTGATCCCCTGGGCATCGATGAATTCAGCCAGCCCTGCCGGGTCTCCGCGCAGGCTTTCTGGTATGATGACTTGAGTTGTACCGCTGATAAGCCCTGCGAATATGTCACAGACAGCCAGTATGAAATAGAAGGGGCCGTTGATGCCGTATACATCCCCGTCTTCCAGCGCCAGTAAATCAGCGTACCTCAAAGCGCCTTCGGTGATGCTTCTGCAATCGTGGATTACGCCTTTGGGATTCCCTGTGGAACCGGATGTGTAGGCAATCAGGGCGATATCCTCCGGGGTGGTCTCCACTGGGACGGCGATAGCGCTGTGCTTCAGTGCCGTTTCGATGTACGCATCGTCGATCGTGAGCTTTGCCCCGCAGTCCTGCCGGATATAGGCAAGGCGCTCCGCAGGGTAATGATCGGACAGGGGCACATAGATTCCCCCGGCCATCAGCACCCCAAGCATGGACTCAATGAAGCCGATGCCCCTGGAGGCCGTAACCATCGCGGCGTCTCCCTTGCCAAAGCCTTCAGAAATCAGCTTCCCGGCGATGTGGCGAGCATTTTCTTCCAATTTGACATAGGTGACAGTTTGGCTGGAAACAGAGTCGCAAATGGCAGCCTTTTCCCCATGCTTTTGTACCTGCTCTTCAAATAGCCTTATCATGCCCTATTCATTCCTTTCTTTTTCTTCCACATGTCATCATATGGTGTTGATTTGAACTTGCTTCATAGGGCTGTATCCTCCTCGCGAATTTAAAAGGAGTTCTCCAGCCAGGTTGCCTCGTGGATTTCTTCTGCCTGAATTTAATCATTTTGAAATGGTGGAGCGCTTCCTGGATGGCTGCCATTTTGTCAGGCAGACATACCAGTTTCTTACTGTTGGGGGTCTTGAATTTGTTGTAATTCTCCCGTTCCTTTATGCCAAGGGCCGCTTTTACCTGGGCAATGTAAAGGTTGGAGACCTTGAAACCGTACTTTTCTTCAATGTATGCCTGCAATTCGGCATAAGTGGCTTTGCTTTCGGCCACCGTTACATCTTCAGGTTTCAGGTCGATTCCCACATGAATGGTGTCGTCTGGCTTCTGTTGGGACATAAGAAGTACCGTCTCGACTGGATTTTGATTGTGCCACCTCAACTGTCGCATATTTTGAGACAGTTAAAGGTTCAGGTTTTTCCTTCACATCAATCCAGACCGAATACCTTTTCAACCAGATCCAATGTTTGCATTATGGTTCGGCTTTCTTCCCTGATAATCACATGAAACCCTGAATGTAGGTAGTGGTCATAGTTTTCCTGCGAATTGATCAGCATGAGTCCTTTCCGATAATTCTCCATTGCCTTCTCAGGATCGG
>CAMVHE010000098.1 GCA_947167215.1 uncultured Clostridia bacterium | reverse complement strand
GTGATGCCGGTCAGTCCCGGGAACCTGCTGGAGCTTGCTCCTGCAGAGCAGTCAGTTTATCACAGATTACAATAATTCTAATCATTATAAATGCAGACAGATTATGCATCCTTCTTATGAGAACTTATCTTAGACTGTAGAGTAGTAATCGGTTCAGATTGATATTATTCGCCATATCGCATATAATAACATTGTAGAACATAGTGGTTTTGAAATGGTGATTATTATGAATCTTGCTAATGTATAAGTCAAGCAAAAAATAAAAAAGTTATGAATTTCATGTCCTAAAAAAGGGCGCAAAAACAGAACCCACAGAGGTTGTGGATTTGAAAAAGTTCTGTATAATGAGTCTAAGATTTACTGTCGCTGGAGCGCTTCCATCGCCCTTGCATAGTAAATAATGAAGAGAAAGGCTTCTTCGCCCGTCCAATCCAGTACCTGATCTACCCATTCATGCTGGTAATGGTTGGCCTGGCAGGTCTTGTAATGACATTTTGATTGAAACGAGAGAAACTATGACACAAAACGATTATTTTAACTCACCGGAATTCGGGGAAAAATATAACTACGGCGGCCCTCTGGGCTGCTTCTGCACACCGGAAGGAACCCGATTTAGTGTATGGGCACCAACTGCCCAGTCCGTAGTCCTGAACCTGTATCCCTGCGGCAGCGATGATGATGCTCAGGACAATGGAACTGCCCGCAGACAGTTCCCTCTGGCCCCAGGACCCCATGGCATCTGGACCTATGAAACCACCGAGAACCTGGAAGGCACTTACTACACCTACGACATCACCGTTGATGGCGTTACCAGAAATACCGCAGACCCCTATGCAGTAGCCGCCGGAGTCAACGGCCGTCGCAGCATGGTCATCAATCTGTCTCACACCAACCCGGAAGGATTTACGGACGACAAAGCCCCTGCCTACACCAATGAAAATATCATCTATGAAGTCCATGTAAAGGATTTCACCTGGGACAAAGCCTCCGGCGTCAGCGACGAAAAACGAGGCAAATACGCAGGCCTCTGCCAGGCAGGCACAACTTTAAACGGGGATGGCATCCATCCCACCGGTCTCGACTATCTCAAACAGTTGGGCATCACCCACATACAGCTGATGCCGGTATATGATTACGGCTCCGTAGACGAAAAGGGCCCCGATAGTCAGTTCAACTGGGGTTATGATCCGGTCAACTACAACGTACCGGAAGGCTCTTATTCCTCCGACCCATATCACGGCGAAGTCCGTATCAAAGAATTAAAACAGCTGATTATGACCCTCCATCAGAACGGCTTCCGTGTCATCATGGACGTGGTATACAATCACACCTATAGCCTGGACTCCTTCCTGAATCGAACCGTGCCGGGCTACTACTACCGTTTCAACGAAGACGGAAGCCCTTCCAACGGCTCCGGCTGCGGCAACGACACCGCCAGTGAGCGCAGCATGTGCGCAAAGTACATCCTGGATTCCGTGCTTTATTGGGCAAAGGAATACCACTTCGATGGTTTCCGCTTTGACCTCATGGGCCTCATGCCGGTAAAACTGATGAACGAGATCCAGGAAGCACTGGACAAAGAATTTGGTAAAGGTGAGAAACTGATCTACGGAGAACCATGGAGAGCAGCAGACACGGCAGCAGTTCCGGGAACCATCCTGGCAGACAAAGCCAATCTGAAAAAACTCCATCCCGGCATTGGCGCCTTCTGCGACACCACCCGCGACATGGTCAAAGGAAATCTCATGCAGGAAAATGCCAGAGGCCTGGTCAATGGCGGCAGCTACGATGCCAAAACCTTCCCCAGATGTCTTCGCGGCTGGGCCAGAATCAATGGAGAGTACTCCGTCAATGCCCCATCCCAGACCATCGGTTACCTGTCCTGCCATGACGACTGGACCCTCTGGGACCGACTGATCAACACCATGGATGAGGAAAAGGCCTATGAAAGCAACCATGCAGAAGCCATGCGAGCAAATCGCCTTGCCATCGCCCTGCTGATTGGATGTCAGGGAAATCTCTTCATCCTGTCCGGAGAAGAATCCGCCCGAACCAAGGAAGGAATCAAGAACAGCTTCGACTCCTCTATCCAGGTGAACCGCATCGACTGGAACCGAATCTGGGAAAACCAGGAATTAATGAAATACTATCAGGGCCTCTTCGCCCTTCGCAAAAAAATGCCATATCTCTGTGATAAGTCCTCCGATGCTGCCAGACACATTAAGCGCGTCTACCAGCCAAAGGATGACTGCGTGGCAGTAGAACTGGCAGACCATACCACCACCGGTCCATGGAAAAAGGCAATTTTTCTCTACAACTTCAGCAACAAGGCCCAGACCATCGACCTCCCGGAAGGGCAGTGGCAATGTCTGGCTAACGGCAGTGACAGCTTCCTCTGGAAGAAGAACCTCTGTCAGAAAGCCACCTGCACCATCCAACCAATGACAGCAGTCATTTTTGGCAATTAAAATTACCGGAAAAGCAATCAGAACAGCAACTGGAAAAGCAATCAGAAAAGCAATCAGAAAAGCAATCAGAAAAGCAACTAGAAAGGCAACTATAAGGGCAACCACATGCGATTTATTTACGGCAAACAGGACATGAAAACCGCAGAACAGGCCCAGGAAAACTGCTACCTGCTGACCAACGGTCTTGGCGGCTATTCCTCCCTGTCCATGGCATACTCCGCCACTCGCAACGATCAGGGTCTCCTGATCTCCGCATCCACGGCGCCAACCGTTCGCCACACCCTGGTGCAGCGCATGCAGGAAACACTGCAGCTGGGTAGCAAGACTTTCGACCTGTCCACCCAGGAGAAAATTTATGGGGTCAGGCACCATAAAATTTCTATAAACTCTGCCGGAAAAATAATCCTCTCCGAGAATGGCTATACCCATCTGACCTCCTTTATCTGGGAGGACCAGCCCAAATGGCTCTACGAGCTCTGCGGTATCACCGTCAAGCGCCAGATCACCATGCGCCCGGAGCATAACACCCTGCTCGTCCGCTACGAAATCACAAATCATGCGGAGGAAGACGGACGACTCACCTTGCAGCCCGCCTTTCTCTGTGCCCCAAAAGGACAGACTCTGCAGGCGCAGGACCAGAAAATCCACCTGCATTCCAATAACAATCATGCAATTCTCCAGTTTAATGATTATAATGTATTTATCGGAACCGATGCCAATCTGGCACCGGTTTCTCCTGCTTGGGAGCATGTCTTTTACCGCCATGATCTGGAGGATGGCAGAACCGCAGACGGATACCTCATGCGCTGTATGGAAATAACGATAGAGTGTCCGGCGGGAGAGAAGGCCACTTGCTCAGTCATATTGTCAGATCGCGAAGTCCTGCAGCCTGAAGAAAAAACGAATGATTTTGACTGTCAGTATAAAGCAGCTATCCATGCTCTGGCTTCACAGATTCAGGAAGAAGCCAAAGAGCACAGGAAAAAACTGGAAAGCAATATTTTTCTAAGGGATCCCGTCGCCAGACAGCTGGCAGTCAGCGCAGACGCCTACATCACCCGCCGCGATTCCACGGGCGGCAAGACCATTGTAGCCGGCTATCCGTTTTTCGCAGACTGGGGCAGAGACACCATGATTTCCCTGCCGGGCTGTACGCTGGCCAATGGGCAGTATGACACCGCGGAGAGCATCCTCCGAACCTTCCTGGAATATGAACAGGGCGGTCTGGTGCCAAACCTCTTCCCGGAAGGAGGGGAGGCGCCACGCTATAATACCGTCGACGCAGCCCTGCTTCTGATCAACAGCGTCTGGCTCTACTATCAGAGAACGCACAGAAGAGACTTCCTGGCCTATGCTTACCCGATCATGCAGCGCATCATCCAGGGCTACCGCAAGGGAACTTTGCATGGAATCCACATGGATGAGGACGGCCTCATTGCCGCCGGCCAGGGACTGGACCAGGTAACCTGGATGGATGTCTGTGTGGAGGGAATCCTTCCGACCCCGCGGCATGGAAAACCGGTGGAAATCAATGCCTACTGGTATAACGCGCTGCGGATCATGGCGGAGATCGCCCGGATTCTGCCTGACGGGGAGGAGCCCCGGAAGACGGATCCTGCAGGCCTTTTGGAAGAGAATAAGCCTCTGTCCGGCTTAGATTCCAATCAGGAAATGGATTACCTGGCCCTTGCCAGCCGGGTTCGGGAGTCCTTCCTGGAAAAATTCTGGATCAAGGAATCCGGCTATTTAAGAGATGTCATCTCGGAAACGCATGAACAGCAAGAACTGGAAAAACGGCCCGGTTCATCGGCTCTGGCAATCACCGCATTCAGGACCACATGCTCCCTTTCTAATAGTTCGGCGGACGAGCAGATCCGATGCAACCAGATCTGGGCAATCACCCTTCCATATACCATGCTGTCCCATGAGCAGGAGGTCAGCGTGGTGAATACCGTGTATCGCAAGCTTTATACGCCTTGCGGACTCAGAACCCTAGACCCGGAGGACCCGCAGTTCCACCCGACCTACGGAGGACCGCAGAAGGATCGTGACCTGGCTTACCATCAGGGTACCACCTGGGTATTTCCGCTGGGGGCATTCTATAAGGCATACCTGAAAAGCAATTCTTTTTCCGATGAGGCAAAGGAATGGGTGAGGGAACGTCTGGCAGCAATCGAGCCAATGCTGCGGGAGGGCTGCATCGGACAGCTGCCGGAGATTTACGATGGACTGACACCCGGCCCGTCCAGGGGCTGCTTCGCCCAGGCCTGGAGCGTGGGAGAAATCCTGTCAGTATATGAAATGCTGGAGCAGGAGAGATCAATGCCGGAGCAAATGAGATATATGCCGGAGCAAGTGAAATATAAATAAGTAAGGAGCATTATTATGGCTGTAAACCACATCAAACTGGATAAATCAAAGAAAGGCTGGTGGAAATCCGCTGTTTTTTATCAGGTATACCCCAAATCTTTCCAGGACTCCAATCACGATGGAATCGGTGACCTGCAGGGAATCATTTCCCGTCTGGACTATCTGGACCAGCTGGGCATCGACGGCATCTGGATGTCCCCGATGCTGCAGTCTCCCCAGGTGGATAACGGCTATGATATCTCGGATTATCAGGCGGTCGACTCCATGTTTGGCAGCATGGCCGACATGGAGCAACTCATCGCCGAAGCCAAAAAGCGCGGCATCTCCATCATTCTGGACCTGGTATTAAACCACACCTCTGACCAGCACCGCTGGTTCCTGGAGGCGAAAAAAGATAAGTCTAACCCATACCACGACTACTATGTCTGGAGGGATGGTTCGCCGGAGCAGCTGCCAAATGACATGCGTGCTGCCTTCGGCGGTCCTGCCTGGACCTATGTTCCGGAACTGGGACAGTATTACTTCCATCAGTTTGCCGTGCAGCAGCCGGATCTGAACTGGGATAATCCTGCGGTAAGAAGAGAATTGTATGATATGATCCGTTTCTGGGTGAATAAGGGAATCGAAGGCTTCCGCCTGGATGTCATCGACCAGATCGCCAAGAATCCGGATTTGGGCATCACCGGCAATGGCCCTCGCCTCCACGAATTCCTCCGGGAACTTTCCGCAGAGGGATTCCAGGAAGAGTACCTGGCAACCGTAGGCGAAGCCTGGGGTGCAGACGTGGAGCGGGCAAAGCTTTACAGCGCACCGGATTGCAGCGAGCTTTCCATGGTGTTCCAGTTCCAGCATATCTGTCTGGATCAGCAGCCGGGCAAGGATAAATGGGACCTGGCACCTCTGTCACTTCCTGCCTTAAAGAAATGTATGGCACACTGGCAGAACGGCCTGGAGGGCCAGGGCTGGAACAGCCTTTTCCTGAATAATCATGATCTTCCGCGTATCGTATCCCGCTGGGGCAACAATCAGGAATATCGCCTGGAATCTGCCAAGCTGCTAGGCGCTTTATTCCACGGCATGCAGGGAACTCCATTTATCTATCAGGGAGAAGAACTTGGCATGACCAATGTGAAGCTTCCTATCGAAGAATACGAAGACCTCGAAACCGTCAACTTATATAAAGAGCGCCTTGCCCAGGGCTACAACCCTGCCGACATCATGGAATCCATCTATGCAAGAAGCCGTGACAATGCCCGCACCATGATGCAGTGGTCCGGAGAAACCTATGCCGGCTTCTCCGACGTAGAGCCATGGTTCATCATCAACCCTAACTACACCGAGATCAATGCAGAAAAAGCACTGGCAGACGAAAACTCAGTATTCTATTTCTATCAGAAGCTGATTGCCCTGCGAAAGCAGCTCCCGGTCATCCGGGACGGCAGCTTCACCCTGCTCTGCCCGGACGACGAGCAGATCTTCGCCTACATTCGAGAAGACAGCAACAGCCAGCTGCTGGTAGCAGGCAACTTCGGCGCGACCGGCATCGTAATCCCGGAGGAGATTCAGAAGCAGAGTGCTTTCCTGGAAGGAGAACTGATCCTGTCCAACTACAGAAAGCGGGAATATAAAGAAGACAGCGAAGCTGCGAAAGATAGCGTCATGCTGGAGCCTTATGAGGTTCGGTACTATTATTGGAAAAAGTAATGGCTTGCGTAAGAAATTATGCTTGCTAGGAAAATACGATGAGAATAGATGATTGTATATTTGACCTGTACGGTACCTTAGTAGATATCCGTACAGACGAAGAAAAACCGGAACTCTGGGAAAACCTTTATCTCAATTATCACAAAAAGGGACTTACTTTTGATTCGACCCAGCTGAAGCTGGAATATGAGAAGCTGGTAAAGGAAGAAATCCTGCGGATGAAGCGTGAGGGGCAGAAGCGTGAAGAGGAAGCCTGGGGGCGGAGTCAGAAAGCGGAGAAGGAAGAAGCACAGGGATTGAGTCAGAAGACGGAGAAGGAAGAAGCTTGTAGCCAGAGTCAGAAAACTGAGAAGGAAGAAGCCAGATATCTGAGTCGGGTATCAGAATACGATCCTGAGATTGATCTGACCAGAGTCTTTGCACAGCTGTTTGAAGAATCAAAGCCAACAGATCCGTTAATCTGGGATTTCGGGCGATACTTTCGTGAGTTATCCATAGAAAAACTAAGTCTTTATCCAGAAGCCAGGGCAATGCTGCTTGCCATTCGGGCAGCCGGAAAAAGGGTATGGCTTCTGTCCAATGCCCAGCGGGTATTCACAGGACCTGAACTCCAAAAGCTGGGCATCGATGATTGCTTTAACGGCATCTATATCTCCTCCGATTACGACTGCAAGAAACCAGATCCTCGATTTTTCAATATCTTACTGAAAGAGCAGGGCATTGATCCTGCACATGCAATCATGATCGGAAACGATGGAAACTGTGATATCGCAGGTGCACGTCAGGTCGGCCTTCATACCCTCTATCTGCATTCGGAAACCTCCCCAAAAGGCGATGATCCTGTGGCAGATTACAAGCTTTCAGAACCGGACATGAAAATGGTGAAGAAAATTCTGTTGGAAGAGAATGGATTACGGTGAAATGACCAAAATGCTATTTGTACTGCGTAGTTATTTTAGCAGAATTACGGAGCTCCCTAAGAAATAATTGTTTTCCTGCGTAGTTGTACTCAAATGAACCCCTTGGAATTACCCAGGAAAATAATCATTTTTCCTGAATCACCGTAATATATACAAGTGAACCCTTGGTAGATTACCCAGGATAAATCTGTTTTTCATTTATCATCTGTAAATGAATCCAAATTATTACGGATGATATGATAACACTAAGAAAATGATCCGTAATCGTCCCGGCCATCAGGATTTTCGGAGATTAATACATTGTTACACCTAAAACTTGCATAAAATGCATTTGTATGGTATACTTGTTAACTTCTTGAAAAATTAACTCTCGATGAGGTCCCGGCTATTCTTCGTTCTCATTTTTGAGGAAAGCGATGATCTCATCGTAAGTTCTGTCACTTGATTCAATCGCCTTCAGAAGCTCTTTGTTACGAAGCTCATTACGCTTCTGCTGGAGTCTGTCAAGTTCCGCAAGCGCAGCATCGTATCTGTCCTTGAGCTGGAAAACCACTTTCTTCTGTTGTTCGATTTTTTCATCAATGGATATGCTTCTGCGTGCCATCGTCAGGCCTCCTTCTTCTTCGTGTTGATCAGATCATCGTTTATGGCAATACTTTGTGTCCTGACAGATACCGCATCCATATCAAACGCTGCAAGTATTGTTTTCTGAGTAGATGTTACTGCATGATCCAGACGGTAGTTGTGGTCGGGCTGACGAATCAGTTCAATCTTTTCCAGTTCCCGCACAGCGGCAGTGACATTCATGTAGCCAGATAATTTCAATGCCGAGATTTCGGAAATGATTGCTTACGATTGCAAGGTCTTTCGCGGCGAGTCGGATTGTGTTCTCATCTTTGTCTTTGAAACATTTCTCCAAAATGGCATAATGTGTTTTATTAGTGGAATGGAGAATGCTGCAAGGTTGAGCTCTATGGCATCGGCAGCCAAGTAGACGTCTACTCCACGGCGGAGGCTATGTATGCCGCCGGTTCCAAGATGGCCGTTCCCTCCATGATTCCCATGGGGACCTTTCCTCCGAAGGATGCAGGGGAGCCTTTTGAGGAGAGTGCCCATATTCTGTTCGTGGGCACCGTGCTCGAGGTCGACACCGACCCCGAGGCAAATGAAAACCAGCCCAACTACTGTCTGAAGGTGGAGACCCTGGAAATGACCCTGCAGCTTTATCTCCGTCATGAAGGTCTCATTGAAGTCGGCAGCATCCTGCACGGCGTTGCTTGGCTTTTCGGCCCGGTCACCAGAGCGTGACCGAGCCGAAGCGTCAGTGAGACGGAATCTATGAGAAATACCAAACAGAGAAAGACAAGAATCATCCCGTCAGAAAAACTAAACAGCGGTAGCCTTCCATGAAGGCTGCCGCTGTTTTCTATTATTTGGTGAAATATATGTCACTAATCGAAAGCGTCGTTCTCAGGCCGTTTGATGGTGAAATACGCGTTTGCCATAATTCCTCCTTTTTGGCTCAAATAGCAAGAGCCAGCTTTGTATAATTGCCCAGTCAATTCGGAATAACCGCGAAGAGTTTTATTGACTTTTCACAAAAATCAATATATCACAATCGGCTTTCATTGTCAACGGAGAGAGGAAGCATTCTTGTGATACAAAATGCTGCGGATCCCGCAGATTCGGGCGATCAGCCTCCGGTGCATAAAAAACCCGGTAAAGCGGACCGCCCGCTTTACCGGGTTTTTATCAAAATGGAACTGTTCGTGTCCGCGAAGGCCGTCCCCTTGATGAAAGAGGCCTTCGGAAAACGCTTCTCCTGTTATCCGGGGAAGGCGAAGAGCACGGCTTCGAATGGCCGCAGCTCGAACTGGAGACAGAAGGGCAGCTTATCGCACTCCTCTTCCTTTGCCAGGCGCAGCTTCTCTCTCCCGGGGGCCTCGGCCTCCTCGGCCGCCTCGCAGGTGCTGAAGATCCGCTCATAGCTTCCCTCGCAGGGCACGCCTACGGTGTAGTAGGGGTAGCACTTGTCGGAGAAGTTGCAGATCACCAGGATCGCGCCGTTGTAGTTCCAGGGGTTGCGGCGGATAAACGAGAGGATGTTCCGCTCCTTGTCGTTGCGGTTGACCCACTCAAAGGTCTTTTCGTCGCGGGAGTCGCTGTACAGGCAGGGATACTGCTTGTACAGCTTCAGCAGCTTCTGCACGCTGAGCAGGATGTCGCGGTGGTCGGGCTTGTCAGCCAGCTTCCAGTCGAGGGACTTGGCCTCGGACCATTCTGCCTCCTGTCCGAACTCCTGGCCCATGAAGAGGAGCTTCTTGCCGGGATGGGTAAACTGCCAGGTCAGCAGGGTCTTGAGCCCCTCCAGCTGCTCCTCGGGCGTGCCGGGGGCCTTTTGCAGCAGAGACTTCTTCAGGTGGACGACCTCGTCGTGGCTCAGCGGAAGGACGAAATCCTCCTCAAAGACATAGTCCGCGGTGTGGGTCAGGACCTTGTGCATGCCCTCGCGGTACTTCGGCTCGACGCCGATGTAGCGAAGGGTGTCGTTCATCCAGCCCATGTCCCATTTGAAGTTGAAGCCGATGCCGCCCTCGCTGACGGGGTCGGTGATGCCGGCGATGGTGGAGGAGTCCTCCGCGATCATTTAGGCCGGGGTCAGCTCGTTGACTGCCTCGTTCAGCTGCTTCAGGAAGCCTTCGCTCTCAAGGTTGATGTTGCCGCCGTGGACGTTGGGCCGCCACAGATAGCGGGAGAAGCTGGCGTACAGCATGGCCGCTACCGCGTCCACGCGCAGGGCGTCGATGTGGAACTCCCGGATCCAGTAGAAGGCGCTGGAGATCAGGAAGGAGCGCACCTCGGGCTTGCCGTGGTCAAAGGCGAAGGTGCCCCATTCCGGGTACTCCGCCCGCAGCGGGTCAGCGGATTCGTACAGCGGCGAGCCGTCAAACTCGCCCAGGCCGTAACTGTCCTTGGGGAAATGCGCGGGAACGAAGTCCAGGATCACCTGGATCCCAGCCTGGTGCAGCCGGTCGATCAGATAACGCAGGTCGTCCGGCTTGCCGTGACGGCTGTTCGGGGAGTAGAAGCCGGTGACCTGGTACCCCCAGGAGCCGTCGAAGGGATGCTCGCAGATGCCCATGAGCTCCACATGGGTAAAGCCCATCCATTTGACGTATTCCGCCAGCTGGTCCGCCAGATCCCTGTAGTTGAGGAAGCCCATGTAGTCGTCTTCGCCCTTAAAGTCCTTTTTCCATGAGCCCAGATGGACCTCATAGATGGCCATGGGGCGATCCCGGACAGTTTTATTCTCCTTCTTCGCCTGATGCTCCGCGTCGTTCCAGACGTAGCTGTCCAGCGGCATGACGATGGAGGCGTTGGCCGGACGCAGCTCGGAAAGGAATGCGTAGGGGTCGGATTTCAGCCGACGTCCGCCGTCCGCGCCGAGAACCACATAGCGGTACACGTCGCCCTCGCCCACGCCGGGAACAAAGACCTCCCAGATGCCGGGGTCAGCCTCAGAGGGCTGCAGCGGAAGCTCCTCGTCCCAGCCGGTTTTTGAGGTCATTACCGAGACGCTCTGTGCATGCGGCGCCCAGACCGCGAAATTCGTGCCCGAAACGCCATCTTTCTCCAGGATATGCGCGCCCATTTTTTTGTAGCTCTCGTAGTTTTTTCCCTCATGGAAGAGGCGACTGTCGAGCTCAGTAAAAAGTCCCATGCTTTGACCTTCCTTTCATTGTATAGTTTTCTGAGAAAGGATCGGAGACCGCTCCGTCTCTTCCCGAACACAGTTATTTTATACCCGCAAAGCAAGAAGTGCAAGCACTTCTTCATATCTGGCAATCTGAATTGCAGTTTCTGATGTGGGAGCCGTATTACCTTTTAAAGTCAATATTTTTCTTGTCAGCAGTTCTTTTGCTTCATTAAGTTGCTCAGTAGGTATTAGCTTCCCTTGTCCAAGATACATGGACATTTTTGCAGTTTCATCATTTTTGAGACCACGTTCTTCTAAAAACTCATTCGGGACCGTCAGCTGCATGTACAGACCCATATCATCCTGCTCAGGTTCTTCAGGGATTGTCTCACACATGTTGTATCCTGCTACTACTGGTTGAAAGGTGAGACCGAGGCAGAACGTTCCGGTCATGCGCCTGTAGACTTTACTTTCCGTGGCAATGCTTACCTGCTGGATGAAGAGTTCAACGCCTATCGTATGGAAATCGAGTACAGTGATTTCGGAAGCTATCTTTCTGTGTTTGATATGAAAGCGAAAGTGCTGATCGAAGAAGACGATATGCCTGTATACGATGAAGGTGAAGAACTGGATTATTCGGACGTTCCTTTTGAGTTATCCGAAACTTCCGGGGAGGAAGAGGAAATCGAAAGCTATGAAGCCCTGGACGAAACCAGTGACTCGGCTTTCTTCCGGCACTTTCTTTCTCTCGACCAGCAAATAGATAAAAAAGTCACCGAAACACTGGCTTATGTGGATGACACCAGGAACTTATGCCGTCGTTACGGAAGCAAGATTGTGAAGAAACACAAATACATTTACGTTGAATTTTTTAACACACATAATGCTGCAGAACGTCAGTATCTTCAGATCATCGAGAGAGATGACGGAGAAATCCTTTATACAGCATCTCATGTCGACCGCTCTGTCGGTTACATCATTGATGCGACATCTGTAAACCACTACTGTTTTGAGCAGTTCGGCCAGATTCAGGCAGGCGCTTGCGATGAGATGATTTCGGAAGGCGTGAGAGAGCTGTTTGACGAGATCAATACTAACTAATATTGACAGATTCCTATAGAAGCACGTTCTAGTACACTGTAACCTCTAAATCTTTATTATCGGATACAGATGTTTAAGTTTAAT
>CAMVHE010000097.1 GCA_947167215.1 uncultured Clostridia bacterium | reverse complement strand
GCCGGCATCGTTTCCGTGGAAGAACCGGTTGTGATGATCAGCAGCAATTATCACATGGACCGTGCGGCCCGGATTGCATCGGAAAACGGCTTTTCCCGGGTGCTGAGACTTCCGGCACCTTCCGGCCTCATGACATTCGGCGCGAACATGCTGTCAGAGGTTGTGCTTGATCTGAACGACCTCCTAAAGTAGCAGGCATTGCCGCTGTCCGGATGAAATGCAGGCCATCGTACCGTGAAACGGAAACGGATCCTGCAGATTCCGGTCTGCCGGAGGGAAGAAACCGCTTTTCCGATCCGGGGAAGGTTTGAAACGGCAGTGCCGGAGAGGCCGGTTTCGGGCAGTGCTGTCATTGAAAAAATGAAACGGCCAAAGCGGAATTTGGTTCTTGCAAAGGAACAGGCGGTATGCTATAATCCCTGCCGTGCATTCGAAATTCCGGGAAGGCATTTCCTTTTCCGGGGATACCGGACCGAAGAAATAACGGATGTCAGAACAAGGGAGTAGCCAATCATTGCACCATTGGTGCAGTGGGTTTGTGACCGTCAGCCGATACCCTTCCCGGGGTATCCGGAGCAAATGAGAAGGCAAGACTTGTATCACCGGAGGTGGTACAGGTCTTTTTTCATCATGGCAGAAGGCAGTACCTCCCCGAAAAAGAAAAGGAGAATAGTCATGGTAGTCACGGTACTCTTGTTTTTATTGGGGTTTGTCCTTCTGATTAAGGGAGGAGACTGGTTCGTGGATGGTGCAACGGGCATCGCCCATCATTTCCATCTGCCGGAGCTGCTGATCGGTGCGACGGTGGTGTCCATTGGTACGACCCTTCCGGAAGTCATGGTCTCCTCGCAGGCGGCCATCATTGGCAACAGCGGTATTTCCTATGGAAATGCCATCGGGTCCATCATCTGCAACACTTCGCTGATTGCTGCACTGACGATAGCCATCCGGCCTTCCGCGGTAGACCGCACATCCCTGCGTTTCCCCAGCATTTTCTTCTTTGCAGTGGCTGCACTGTATGCAGTGTGTGCCTATCTTTTCGGGGAATTCACAAGGGCGATGGGAATTGCACTGCTGGTGCTCTTCATCTTCTATATGGTGACAACGGTACGGATGATGAAGAAAAATCCGTCTGAAAGTGCAGAGGAAGAAAAAGTCAAGGAGAGAACCCTTCCTCAGAATTTCCTGTTCCTGGTCGTGGGAGCGGTATGCATTGCCTTCGGAGCCAACCTGCTGGTCAACAATGGCACCCTGATTGCCCAGGCGCTCGGAGTCCCGGACAGCGTAATCGGCCTTACCATGGTGGCACTGGGAACCAGTCTGCCGGAGCTGATCACGGCAATCACTTCCCTGATCAAGGGCCACAGCGCTCTGTCCCTGGGAAATATTCTCGGTGCGAATATCTTCAATATCGTGCTGGTCTCCGGACTGGCCATTACCATCAGCCCGTTCGGAGTTCCGGCAGAAAAGCTGATTGCCGGCAGGAACGCTTCGCTGGTGGTGGACATTCCCGTGATGTTTGCGGTGATGGCCATTATGCTGCTTCCGGCACTGCGGGACGGCAGGCTCAAAAGGTGGCAGGGAATTCTGCTCCTGGCAATTTATATCGGGTTCACCTGTTTCCAGTTCTTCCTGTAAGGACATCCGGCATAGCTTCGGCTATGCCTTTTTTGTTGGCAGAAAAGAAAGGGATTCCCGGCAGAACCGGAAGAAAAAGGCAGAGAATACGCGACGTCTTTTCCGGATGCCGGGGCCGGTATGGTTTGACAAAGAGGGACGGGTGGAGTATGATGAACACGTTTTTTTAAGGCCGTTTTCAGTACATTATCTTACTTTTCAAAGATAATAACGGAATTGTTGAAAACCGGCCGGAAGGAGTTTTGTATGCAGAATATTGGTTATTACAACGGGAAAACTGGTCCGATTGAGGAAATCACGGTGCCCATGAATGACCGGGCATGCTACTTTGGAGATGGCGTCTATGATGCAACCTGTGCACTGAACCATGTGCCCATGCATTTTGAGGATCACCTTAACCGGATCTACCGGTCCGCGAAGATGATCGGCATAGAAATTCCCATGGAAAAGGAAGAGATGCGCAGGACGCTGCAGAACCTGGTGGACCAGGTGGAAAGCGACAGCACCATGCTCTACTGGCAGGTGACCCGCGGCGTTGGCATGAGAGGACATGACTTCAGCAGCGTGCAGGGCGCACCCAGTGTGTGGGCGTTCGTAAAACCGGTGCAGATGCGCGATCCGTATGGAAGCTACCGGTGCATTACCGTGGAGGATAAACGGTATTATTTCTGCAATATCAAGACCATTAACCTTCTGCCGGCAGTGCTGGCCAATGAGGAAGCCCGCCTGGCAGGCTGCGATGAAGCCATCTTCCACCGCGGGGACCGGGTGACGGAATGCTCCCATTCCAATGTCCATATGATCCGGAACGGCGTGCTGTATACGGCACCCTGCGATGAGCTGATTCTTCCCGGAATCACCCGGAAGCATATCCTGGCCATCTGCGAGCGTGTGGGCGTTCCCGTTCTCGAGAAACCGTTTACGGTTTCTGAAATGATGGATGCGGATGAAGTGTTCTTCTCCAGCTCCAGCGCGCTGACCAGCCGGGTCACGGAAATTGACGGAAAGCCGGTGGGCGGACGGGATGAGGCAACCTTTGCCAGAATCCGGGATGCCTATCAGGAAGAAATGAAGAGAGAATGCGGCCTGTAAAAGGCCGCTTCCCATTGTCCGGAAGGAAAGAGGAACCATCATGTTTATTGCCTTCTTACTGCTTTGGATTGTGCTGAACGGCAGGCTGACAGCAGAAATCCTCATGCTGGGATTTCTGATTTCGGCTGCCCTGTATGCTTTTTTCTGCCGCTTCCTGGATTTCAGCATAAAAAAGGACCTTCGCATTGCAAGCGGTGCCTTCCGGGGTATCCGCTATGTTTTTCTGCTGCTCCTGAAGATCCTGACATCCAACGGCACCGTGATCCGCATGATCCTGACCCCGGGCTTTGAACCGGATTCCCAGCTGGTTTCTTTCCGGGCAGGGCTGAAAAAGCCCATGCACCGCGCGGTGCTTGCGAACTCCATTACCCTGACGCCGGGAACGATTACCTGTGATCTGCATGAAGATACTTTTGTGGTGCACTGCCTGGACCGCAGCATGATGGATGATATCGGGGACAGCGCGTTCCTCCGGCGGCTCCGGGAGATGGAAGTGGCGGACAGCATCCCGGAAGAAGGACAGCTGGCAGGGGAAACCGGGGAGAACGGGATAAAGGAAGAGGAACCGGCGGTTCCGTCTTCCGAAGCGGAAGAGGTGAATTCTGATGAGTAAGGTGCTGCAGGTCTTCAGCATTGCCGCCATGGTGGTGCTGAGCATTCAGATCTTTATCCTCCTGGTGCGGTGCATCCAGGGGCCGAGAATTTCGGACAGAATTGTGGCGGTCAACATGATCGGCACCCTCGCCATTATTATCGTTGAGATTCTGGCGGTCTTTCTGGGGGAAGGATATCTGGCCGATATTGCGCTGGTATATGCCATGCTCAGCTATCTGGCCGTAATCCTCCTGTGCAAGGTGTACACCGGTGTTTACCGGGAAGGCAGGCACGAAGAGCAGGGGGGCGAATAAGATGGAAACGGTACGGACGGCGATTACCATGGTACTGGTGCTTGCGGGAATCATTGTCTGCGGCATTGGGGTATATGGAGTGTTTAAATTCCGCTATGCGGCGAACCGCATGCACGCAGCGGCGGTCAACGATACCCTGGGCATCGGCCTGTGCCTGCTGGGCCTGGCGGTCAGCGCCCCGGACTGGGGGACGGCGCTGAAGATGCTGCTGGTGATCGTTTTTCTCTGGATTGCGTCGCCGGTGGCGTCCCATATGGTCCTGCGCCTGGAAATAGAAACCAATGAGGAAAGAGACAAGTATATGACCGTTCACGGGCTGACGGCAGAAGGGGAAAAGGAGGAAAACGAAAGATGACAGGAGTATCCGGAATTTTGCTGATTTTCCTTATTGCCTGTGCGCTCGGCGTAAGCCTTACCAGGAACCTGCTGACCAGTGTTGTCATCTACATGTCCTTTTCCGTGGTCATGACCATTATCTGGATCACGCTGGAATCCCCGGACCTGGCCATTACCGAGGCGGCGGTGGGTACGGGCATCACAACGCTGCTGTATGTGCTGGCCCTCAAGAAGATTCACGCGATTGACGCCAGAAGGAAGGCAAGAAAAGAGGGGGGAGGTGCCGAGCATGACGTATAGGTCTCCCATGGAGCGGTTCCGCGCATGGCTTGACGGTGACACGGATGCACTGGAGCGCATGATGGTGGAGAGCCAGCTGCGGGAAGCCCAGGTACCGGAAGCACCGGAATCGGAAGAGGATTTCGAGGCGGAAGTGGAGCAGCGGGAAGCCGAGTGGGTGGAGCATATGGCAGAGCGCCGGGTGCTGCCGGCGGCAAGAGCGGTGTATAATGTGATATGCATGCTGATCTGCCTCGTCCTGATCGTGCTGCTGCTTTTTACCGTGACGAGGCTGCCGGGCTTCGGACGGGTGGACCATCCCATTAATAATGAAGTATCCGCCCGCTATATCGAGCAGGGCCTGCAGGAAACCGGTGCCGTCAATATTGTGACGGGCATGATCCTGGATTACCGCGCTTTTGATACCCTGGGGGAATCCACGGTACTCTTTACTGCCGTCATGGTGGTCCTGCTCCTGCTGCGCATGGATGCCGGAAGCGCCAGGTACAGCCGGATGGCGGAGGAGATGCAGCGTCTGCCGCACTCGGACCGCTTCTATGAACCCAAGCGGGACTCCATCCTGCAGTATTCCGCGAGGATCATGGTGCCGATGGTTTTCATGATGGGCATCTATGTGGTGCTGAACGGCCATCTGTCCCCCGGAGGCGGTTTCTCCGGCGGGGCGATTATCGGGGCAGGACTGGTGCTTTACGTCAACGCCTTCGGCTTTGATGCCATCCGCCGGTTCTTTACCTACAAGACCTACCAGAGGCTGGTGGTCACGGCACTGCTGACCTATGCCGCCAGCAAATGCTACTCCTTCTATACGGGAGCCAACGGCCTGCCCAGCGGGATTCCTCTGGGAACCCCCGGCGCGATCCTTTCGAGCGGCCTCATTCTGGTGCTCAATATCTGCGTCGGTGTGATTGTGGCATGCACCGTTTATGTACTTTATGCGATGTTCCGCCGGGGAGAGGTGTAGCATGTCCGAACTGTTTGTAAATTATGAGGAAACGGCTGCCGTGATCCTCTTCTGTATCGGTTTTTCCACGCTGCTTCTGAACCGGAACCTGGTAAAGAAGATTATCGGCATGGACATCATGGATTCCGCAGTCTATCTGTTCCTTGCCTCCCAGGGATATATCGCGGGACGCGGGGCGCCCATTGTGACCGACGGGGTCCAGGAGGTGTCCGCGTATATCAATCCCATTCCCGCAGGTCTGGTGCTGACGGGCATCGTGGTCAGCGTCAGCGTCACTGCCGTGATGCTGGCCCTGGCGATCCGCGTCTATTACCGGTACCATACGCTGGAGATTGATAAAGTGATTTTCCTGGCAGGAAAGGAGGAGGTATGATGCATTTTGTGCAGAATTTTCCTCTCTTTGCCATTATCCTGACCCTTTCCTGCGCTGTCATTTCGTCGGTGCTTTCCGGCAAAAATGCCAAAAGGCTGACGACGGTGCTGATGATTGCGGTGCTGGCAATGAATGCGGCCGTGCTTGCCTATACGCTGGCGACCGGGGACAGCTATGTCTACCGGATGGGCCATTTCCCGGCCCCGTGGGGAAATGAAATCCGTATCGGGGTACTGGAGGAAACGGTGCTCACCACACTGCTGCTGGTGGTGCTCTTTTCCTTCCTGGGGGGCCTGGAAAGGGCGGAAAGGGAGATAGAACCCACCAAGTTCAATCTCTACTGTGTCGTGTATGACCTGTCCATGCTGTCCCTCATGGCAATGGTGCTGACCAACGATATCTTTACGGCCTTCGTTTTCATAGAAATCAATACGCTGGCAGCGGCGGGCCTTGTCATGATGCGCCAGAACGGCAGGAGCCTGGTGGCCGGCGTGCGCTACATGGTGATGAACCTGCTGGGTTCGGGCCTGTTCCTGCTGGGTACGGTCATCCTGTATACGGTTTCGGGACACCTGCTGATGACGCCCATCCACGAGGCTGTCGAAAGGCTGATGGAGACGGGCAGCTACCGGGAACCGCTGGCGGTGGTGGTCGGCCTCATGTCCGTGGGACTTGCCATGAAATCGGCGCTGTTTCCCTTTGACAAGTGGCTGCCGGCGGCGTATTCGAATGCGACCAGCAGTGCTGCTGCCATGCTGTCCTCGGTCATCAGCAAGGGGTACCTGTTCCTCTTGATTAAAATCTATGTGCGGGTCATCGGACTGCAGGTGATCCGGGAAACGGGCATCTGCGACGTGCTCTTCCTCTTTGGGGCCGTGGGCATGATCGCCGGTTCGGTGAATGCGGTCCGGGTAAAATCGACGCGTCTCATGATCGCCTATTCCTCCGTTGCGCAGATCGGGTACATTTTCCTGTGCATCGGTATGGGCACGGAAGCGGGTCTGCTTTGCGCCACATGGCACATTCTGGCCCACGGCACCACGAAATCCCTGCTCTTCCTGACGGAAGGGGAGATTTCCGAAGCCAGCGGGAATGCCAGATACCGGTCGGAAATCCGCGGGGCCTTCTGGCGTGCGCATCTGCCGGCTGCCATTTTCAGCATCTGCTGCGTGAACATGATCGGCATGCCCCTGATGAGTATCTTTGTGACCAAGCTGAATCTGGCTTCCGCAGCCATTGAGGTGGGCGGGCGGCACATGGTGATCGCGCTGGCGGCACTTATCGTTTCGACGGTGCTGAACGTTGCCTATTTCATGCAGTGCGGTGCTTCCCTTTATGTGCACGAGGGGGAAACGGAGGCGGTGCACAGAACGAAGCCGCTGGCTGCCTTTTCCATGGTGGCCCTGCTGGTGGTCAATCTTCTTATCGGCCTTCTGGCCACGCCGATCTATCAGGTCCTGACTGCAGGACTTGCGTCATTCATGTAAACGTGTGAGGAGGAAACTGTTGTGAGTCTGTTACTGATTCTGGCGATCCTGTGGCCTGCACTGGCCGGAGTGATTGTATGGTTGCTTCCGGCGGCCGGAGACCGCCGCCTGCGGGGAATGCTTAACTGCGGCGCCCTGGGAATCGAACTTTTGCTGGTGATCCTTCTTTGTGCAGGTCAGGGAACCGGACTGGTTCTGCTGCAGATGACGCCGTCCCTGCAGCTGCTGCTCCGGGTGGACGCCGTGGGCTGCCTGTTTGCTGTGCTGATGAGCTTCATGTGGCTGGTGGGCAGCATCTATGCCCTCGAATACATGGACCACAGCGAGCATGAGCGGTCCTATCAGGCGTTCTATATGTGCGTGCTTTCCGCGCTGGTCGGGCAGTGCTATGCCGGATCCATGATCGCCTTCTACATTTTCTATGAGCTGATGACCCTGCTGTCCGTGCCCATGGTGGTCCATGAGCGGACGCCGCAGGCCGTGGCGGCCGGCATCAAGTACCTGGTGTACTCCATCTTCGGCGCCATGATGGGTCTGCTGGGAATCTTCTTCTTCCAGCATTATCTCGGAACGGTCAACTTCACGGCGGGCGGCGTTGCCGCTGCGACAGGCGCACCTGCCGGCCTGCTGGTCATTACCTTCCTGGTGATTATGGGATTCGGCACCAAGGCGGGTCTTTTCCCGCTGCACGGCTGGCTGCCCACGGCGCACCCGGTGGCGCCTGCCCCGGCTTCCGCGGTACTCTCCGGCGTGATCACCAAGGCCGGCGTACTGGCGATTGTCCGGGTGATCTATTTCCTGATCGGGCCGCAGAACCTGCAGGGAACCTGGGTACAGCGTGCCTGCCTGATTCTCGCCCTGATTACCGTATTCATCGGTTCCATGCTGGCCTACCGGGAAAAACTGATGAAGAAGCGCCTGGCCTATTCCACGGTTTCCCAGGTCAGCTACATTCTCTTCGGTCTGTTCCTGATGAATGCGGCCGCCCTGCAGGGTGCCTTCATTCAGATCGTGGCCCATTCAGCGGCCAAGAATGCCCTGTTCCTTGCCGCGGGTTCCATTATCCATCATGCGGGCAGGACCAGGGTGGATGAGCTGTCCGGCATCGGAAAGAAGATGCCCGTGACGCTGTGGGCATGGACGATCGGCGGCCTGGGCCTCATCGGCATCCCGCCGACGGGCGGCTTTGTGGCCAAGTGGCAGCTGGTGGAGGGAGCTCTCGATTCCGGCATGGGCGGGATCGGCATTGCCGGCCCCATCGTGCTTATCATTTCCGCCCTGCTGACCGCTGCCTACATTCTCTCCGTGACCATTGCAGGATTCTTCCCCGGGGAGGGTGCGGTGCTGCCGGAGGAAATCCATGAGGCAGGCCCCCGTATGTGCATTCCCATGATCCTTCTGATGGCGGCTACGATTCTGAGCGGTATTTTTGCTGCGCCGATTGCGGACGTGGCTTCCCAGGTATTTGCCGCCATTGGCTGATATTCCCGGAGGAATTATGCTGAGTATTGCGGTATTTTTTCCCATTCTGGCAGGGCTCTTCTTTCTCCTGCGGAAAGAGGGGTCGGCGCGGCTGCGCCGGGGAAGCATTCTGACCGTGGTCCTGCTGACTTCGGCGTATGTGGTTTACTGCCTTGTGACGGGGCAGGGAAAGGGAGAGACCCTGTTCCCCGTGGCGCCGGGCATGCCGGTTGCCTTCCGGCTGGACGGCCTGGCTTCACTTTTCTGTGCCATGGTGGCCTTCCTGTGGCCGCTGTCCACCCTGTATGGCTTTGAGTACATGCAGGACAAGGAGGGACAGCACGTCTTTTTCTCCGTCTATACCATCTGCTACGGGGTTACCCTGGGGATCGCCCTGGCCGGAAACCTGGTGACCCTGTATATCTTCTATGAGCTTCTGACCCTGGTGACCCTGCCGCTGGTGACCTACGGCTCCTCAGGGGAAGCCTGGTATGCAGGAAAACGGTACATGATGTACTGCTTTTCCGGTGCGGCATTTGCCTTTGTGGGCCTCATGCTGCTGGCCGGGGAGGGCAGCATGGACTTTGTGCCCGGCGGCTTCGTGAAGGGAATGCAGGGCATGCACCTGCAGGCGGCCTTCCTCTGCTGCCTGGTCGGTTTCGGGGTCAAGGCGGCCATCTGGCCGTTCCATGCCTGGCTTCCCACGGCAGCCGTGGCACCTACGCCGGTAACGGCACTGCTGCATGCAGTGGCAGTGGTGAAGGCGGGCGTGTTCTGCATCCTGCGGGTGACGTATTTCTGTTTCGGGGCTTCCGTTCTGGAAGGCGGCTTAGGACAGAAGACAGGCATCCTTCTGGCTTCCGTGACGATCGTCTACGCCTCCGTCTGTGCGGTGCGGGAGCACCATTTCAAGCGGCGGCTGGCCTGGTCCACGGTGTCAAACCTTTCCTACATCATCCTGGCGGCCATGATGCTTTCGCCTGCCGGAATGCTGGCGGGCATGGCGCATATGCTTTTCCACGCACTGATAAAGATCACGCTCTTCTTCTGCTGCGGTGCCGTGCTGGAGTACACGGGCAGGACGCAGGTGGAGGAACTGAAGGGGCTTGGAAAAATCATGCCCCGGACGACGCTGGTATATACGGTGGCGGCTCTGGCACTGAGCGGTACGCCGCTGCTGCCGGGTTTCATCAGCAAGTGGCTGATCGGAACCAGCCTGGTGGCCGGTCCTGTACCCTATGCATGGATCGGGCTTGCCTCGATTCTGGTTTCTGCCGTGCTGACGGCCGTCTATGTACTGACACCGGCCTTCTTCATGCTGTTCCGCGGGGAGGATACGGAAAAAAACGTCCGGGAAACCGGCTGGCGCATGGCGCTGCCGCTGGGCCTGCTGACCCTGGCGATCGTTCTCTGCGGCCTGTTTTCCAATGACATTATTCGGGTGCTGACGGATATTGCCGCAGCGGCCCAGTGAAAGGAGGGACTGCCTTGCTGCTGCTTCCTGTTGTTTTCCCCATGCTGGCTGCAGCCTTCTGCTACGCGGCAGGCCTCCGCAGCGGCCAGGAACGGAACCGGCTGGTACTGCTGTCCTGCCTGGCCGAGCTGACCATGGTGGGCATCCTGGTGACCTTCGTCCTTTCCGGAGACCAGCTGGCCCTGGACATCCCCGGCTTCTGCATGCTCGGGCTCCATCTGAAGATGGACGGCTTCCGGGCACTGTATGCGCTGATCGGTGCGGTGATGTGGATGGCTACGGGAATGTTTTCCCAGGAGTACTTCTCCCGGCACGGCCACTGCCTGTCCCGGTACTACTTTTTCTTCCTGATGACGCTGGGGGCAACGCTGGGCGTTTTCCTCTCGGCAGATCTGTATACCACTTTCATTTTCTTTGAGATCATGTCCCTGACCAGCTATACCTGGGTGGCGCACGAGGAAACGGAAGGCGCCATGCGGGCAGCGGAAACCTATCTGGCCGTTGCGGTGATCGGCGGCATGGTCATGCTCATGGGCCTCCTGATGCTCCGGCATGCCGTGGGAACCCTGATGATCAGCGAGCTCCATGATGCGGTACAGGCGTGCGGGGACAGGAGAACGGTGGGGATTGCCTCCGTGTGCATCCTTCTGGGATTCGGCGCTAAAGCCGGCATGTTCCCCCTGCATATCTGGCTGCCCAAGGCGCACCCGGTGGCCCCGGCCCCGGCCTCGGCCCTGCTTTCCGGCATTCTGACCAAGTCCGGCATTTACGGCGTGATTATTGTCAGCTGTGAAATCTTCCGGAACAGCGTGCCCTGGGGCAACTTTATCCTGATTCTCGGGCTCATCACCATGGTGACCGGTGCCGTGCTGGCCATCTTCTCGGTGAACATGAAGCGGATTCTGGCCTGCTCTTCCATGTCGCAGATCGGGTTCATCCTGGTGGGGATTGCCATGACCTGCCTGCTTGGGGAGGAAAATGCGCTGGCTGCAAGGGGAACCGTCCTCTATATGCTGAACCATTCGCTTTTCAAGCTGATCCTCTTCATGGTGGCTGGAGTGGTGCATATGAACCTGCATGTCCTGGACCTGAATGAGATCCGGGGATTTGGACGCAGCAAGCCGCTTCTGCATTTTGCCTATCTCATGGGCATGGGCGGTCTGATGGGCGTCCCCCTGCTGTCCGGATATGTCAGCAAGACCCTGATTCATGAGGCGATTGTGGAATATGCCGGACATCTGGCAGCACACGGCATGATGCGGCTGTCCGTTCTCTACACCTGCGCCGAATGGCTCTTCCTTCTTTCCGGAGGCATGACGGCAGCCTACATGATCAAGCTCTATATCTGCCTCTTCTGGGAAAAGAACGATGCCTATCAGCCGGGATATGACGCCATGCGCCATTACATGTCCCCGCTGTCCGCCGCTGCGATCATCGTGCCGGCGCTTCTGGTGCCGGTTCTGGGAGTGCAGCCGAACCTGACCATGGATGCCATTGCGGATTTTGCCGCACCCTTCCTGCATTCCGCTTCCCTGGCCCATGCGGTTTCCTATTTCTCCCTGGGCAATCTGAAAGGCGCACTGATTTCCATTGCGCTGGGGCTGGTACTGTATCTGGCAGTGATCCGGCGCGTGCTTATGCGGCACTTCAGGGGCAGAAACAGCCTGTATCTGAACCTGTGGCCGCAGGTGCTGGACCTCGAAAACCTGGTGTACCGTCCCGCCATCTCGGGGATTCTTTCCGCGGGTGGATTTGCAGCGCAGTTTGCCAGCGGGGACCTGCTGGAGAACCGGATTTACATCCCGGTGATCCGTGCGCTTACGGGAGCAGGCGGTGCCGCGGCTTCGCTGGCCAGCGAGCCGGTACTGGAAGGGCATGTCTATGAACCGCTTATCCGCGGTGCGGTACGTGCCGGCGGGGCGGCGGCCTCCCTGGCCGGGGAAGAGATTCTCGAGGACCGTGTGATGAAGCCGTCGGTGCATGGAGTGACGCAGGCGGGATTTGTCCTGGCACGCATCACGGGAAGCATTACCGACGGCCTGGCTGCACTGCTGGCCGGGACGGTCCTCCGGGCGAAAAAGGTGACAAAGCCCTTTACGCATGTGGGAAACGGCTTTACCTACCTGCTGGGATGCTTCCTGGACGGGATTGCGGAACTGCTGAACCGGACCGTTTACCGGAACCATCCCCGGGAGCACCATTTTGTAGGCCGGCTGGCCGGAGACTGGGACGGAATGGAGGAAACCCGCCGCAGGATGACCCACTCTCTGAGCTTTACGCTGCTCGCCTTCGGGCTGGGCCTCTGCGCTACCCTCGTCTACCTGGTTTTTGTCAAGGGCATGTAATCGGAAAAGCGGGTCGGAAGGGCCCGCTTTTTTGAGGGGAAGAGATGGATGCGTCCCCTGTGCCCGGCCGGAAGACAGCCGAACGGATGGAACT
>CAMVHE010000096.1 GCA_947167215.1 uncultured Clostridia bacterium | reverse complement strand
GAGACCGAAGAAGGATGCCTTTCTCTGGATGGCGTCCGGAAATGTACCCGGTACCAGAATATTGAGGTGGAATTTCTGGACAGCAGCTGGAAGAAGCACCGGCAGAAATACTCCGGCTGGACAGCACAGATCATACAGCATGAAGTTGACCACCTGAGCGGCATTATTATTTGACATGGATGAACAGATTATTGAAAAAGCTATAGCCTACATCGCAGAATTGTTCAGTGAGAATTCCGGCGGACATGATGTGGAGCATACGCTGCGGGTATATCATAACGCTCTTCTGATTGTGGAAGCTGAAACAGACTGCGACAAGCAGATCGTTGCGCTGGCGGCCTTGCTGCATGATGCGGATGACCATAAGCTGTTTGCAACAAAGGACAATGCAAACGCACGAAAGTTTCTTTCCGGGAACAGGATTCCGGAAGAGATGACAGATCGAATCTGCGCAGTTATAAATGCTGTATCCTTCAGTAAGAACCGGGACCATGTGCCTGAAAGCATCGAAGCAAAGGTGGTTCAGGATGCTGACCGGCTGGATGCCATGGGTGCGGTCGGCGTAGCCAGGACATTTGCCTATGGCGGGGAGCATGGACGGCCGATGAGCGAGTCTGTGCAGCATTTTCATGACAAGCTTCTCCTGCTTAAGGATCTGATGAATACGGAAACCGGAAGACGGATGGCAGAAAGCCGTCATGCGTTCCTGGAAGCATTTTTGAAGGAATACCGGGAGGAAATATGCAGAGAGTAAGGACAACGGCTGATATCTCCACCTTTCCCGCTTCTATAGCACTATGGATGGAGAATGCAGACGTTTATGACAGCAGCTGTTCTGATGAAGCAAAAGTCTTTTACATTGACCGGGATGGCGGGCTGTTTGTAAAGGAAGCTCCCGAGAATGCGTTGAAAGCAGAAGCTGACTTGACGGCATATTATCACAGCAAAAATCTTTCTGCTGAGGTGCTTTATTACGACACCTGGAATCATAAGGATTACATGGTCACCAGGCGAATTCCCGGTGAAGACTGCACACACAGGATGTATCTTGAAGATCCTAAGCGCCTGTGCGATATGACAGCTTGCCTTTTGCGGAAGCTGCATGAAACAGACGGCACTCTCTGCCCGGTAAAGGACAGACTGCAGAGCTATATGGCCTCAGTAAACCAAGGTTCTGATCAGAAGCACTATGAGCCTGACCTGTTTGCCGGCATCTGGGAGTTTACCTCGTTCGAGGAGACCTGGGACGCCGCACAGGAAGGAATGCGATACCTAAAACCAGATGCGCTGATCCACGGTGACTATTGCCTGCCGAACATCATCCTGAATGACTGGCAGTTCTCCGGATATATTGACCTTGGAAATGGTGGCATCGCCGACCGGCATATCGATATCCTCTGGGGAATCTGGACGCTGAAGTATAATCTGGGTACCGCAGCATATACCGAGCGATTCATAGATGCGTACGGAAGAGACCGTATCGAGCCCGAAAAACTCCGCCAGATCGCTGCGATGGAGATGATTGGCGGCTGAATCCAGAATAAAGAAACCTTCCGAAAATCCACAAAAATCAAGGGTCATGCAAGGACTTGCTCTAATATCTGAGCAGGTCCTTTTTTGCGGCCATTTTTCTCTTGCAATCCGAACATTTGTTTGATATCATATGTTCACAACGTGAGCGGTCTGCTTACGATAGAATCCGTCTTGCCCCGGAGGTGCTTTGTATGCGGCATAAAGATCCTGAACTGATGCAGAGAATCAGTGACTATATCGGAGATTATTTCAGACAGAATCATTCAACACCCACGACCAGGGAGATCGCATCCGCCATGGGCATCTCTCCCGCCAGCGGCTACAACTATCTCGTGGCGATGGATAAGGCCGGCATGCTCACCTACGAGGATGGTCAGATCAAAGATCTTCCGAAGATCGAAAAGACCCGGACCGGAACCTTCTCCGCCCCGCTGGTCGGCAGCATACGATGCGGCGATCCGGAGACGGAGGAAGCTGAGGTTGAGATGTATGTCAGCCTTCCGGAAGCCATTTTCGGAAAAGGTGAGTTTTACCTCCTTCGCGCTGTCGGCGATTCCATGGAGGATGAAGATATCCATGAAGGCGACCTCATCTTGATCCGGAAGCAGCCGGACTGTGAGATCGGCGATATCGTTGTCGCCCTGGATGACCATAATGAGAATACTCTGAAGGTATATGGCGGCATCGATAAGGAAAGCAGAAAAGTGATCCTGAAATATGCCAACGAAACGGTATATCCCGGCAAAAGGATCCTTGTAAATGAGCTTACGGTACAGGGCGTGGCCAAACACGTCATCAAAGCCCTGTAATGCCTGGAGAATGGAGGTGATCCGTGTGGGAACAACAGACATAAAGTGTCCTGAGTGCGGGACCATAAATCATAGTCTCTATCTTGAAGAGACAGAAGGATGGATGGAATGTGACTGCTGCGGCTGCACCGTGCAGCTGCAAAAGGAGCCATTTGTTCTTTGCAGCAAGGAAGACCATCGCTGGCAGATCATCAGGTTCTGGCCGGCGGCCAGGCTTGCGGTATAGGAGGAAGACCTTTTTCTCTATAGCCGCCGAGCTTATTCAAATTGGGAGGTTGACGTTGAATAAGGTTTTTGTTCAGGTGGACAGCAGGCGGCTTACAAGCGGCGAAGTTGTCCCCTTGACGGTCACCTGGGAGGACGGCCGTGCCTGGACCGTTGACAGGGTACTCCACACCTGCTCTTCCCCGGATGGTGAGTATGAAGGAATTCGCTACACGGTAATTATCGGTAGTGCGGAAAAATACATTTACAGAGCTGGTCACGCATGGTACGTGATGGCTTGACAGGAGGTGTTTAAGTGAAGAGATTCACTTCGAACGACGAGATCGAAAACCTCTGTGAAGCCATGATCAAGGACTTCTTCAAAAGCAAGCACTATACGAATGTAACGTGCGTAGATATTGAAGCCTTTGTCAGGGAATATCTGGGGGTTCCAATCGTCTATGAAACATTTGCGGAGCCGGATCCGGGAAGGATCGGGTTTCTGTCAGATGGCAAAAGGCCTCTCCTGGTACGAAGAGGCGGCAAAACTGAGCAGGTGCTCTTTCCGGCAAGGACGGCAGTGATCGAGAGTTACCTGCAGAATCCGAAGGAAAGCGCAAGGAAGCGCTTCACCATTGCCCATGAAGGGGCACACGACTTCATGGACCGCCACATCCCACTTCAGGCGAGTCCTGCGGCAGCATTTCACAGCGAGTTTGATCCGGAGATGACCTATACCCCCGATATGCTGAAGACAATGCTGAACGTCAATGAATGCTTTACCAACCGTGCGGCTGCCTGTTTCCTGATGCCCGGATTCCTGGTGGCACGGGTGCTGAAGCGGCACAATGATTCCAGAAAAGTCATCTTATATGATAACGGTATCCTCTCCCAGGACCAGAAGATTCTGGTTCAGAAGATGGCGGATACCCTGGGCGTCTCCTACAGGGCATTTTTCAATCGCCTTTCGGAGCTAGACCTTTTCGACCGCAGGCCGGTCGAGGAGTATCTGCATTCGGGCCTGAGGTATGGAGGTGAAATCCATGCGGAAGGCAGTTGAAGGATATGTTGTTATCAGTCCTGAGCTTCAGGAGAAGCTTGAGATGTCAAAGGCAGGCGCACAGGCAAAACCGATCCGTACGTTGAAGTGTCCGGTGTGCGGTTTACACCTTCTGGATGTGTCCGGCCAGGACCACTACTATATCCGGGTGAAATGCCGGAAATGCAAGTTTGATGAAATGATCGATACGGCGCTCTTCAGGACCATGAAGAGCAGGCAGAGAAAGAGACTTCTGACCTACAGCCAGAGGCTTGCGGAAGAACTGCAGAGGTAAATGTCTATGGACAGGACCTATATCTGCATCGATCTGAAGTCATACTATGCCTCGGTCGAATGTGTCCATCGGGGACTGGATCCGTTAAAGGCAAACCTGTTGGTGGCGGATCCGTCCCGGCCCGACCAGACCATCTGCCTGGCGGTCTCTCCTTCCCTGAAAGCCATGGGTGTTCCCGGCAGGCCCAGGCTTTTCGAAGCCAAACAGGCCATTCGGATGTATGAAGCCGAGCACCATACAAAGGTTGAGTACATCATCGCGGTGCCGCGCATGGCGGAATACGAACGAGTCTCCGCGAAGATCTATGAGATCTATCTTCGTTATGTGGCGCCTGAGGACGTACATGTATATTCGATTGACGAGTGTTTTATCGATGTCACCGGATACCTGCACATGTATGTTAAGGAGGCAGCGGCTGCAGGAACGAATCCTGCGCACGTCCTGGCAATGACCATGATCCGGGATGTTCTGAAAACTACCGGAATCACCGCCACCGTGGGGATAGGCACAAACCTGTACCTGGCCAAGGTCGCCATGGATATCGTGGCCAAGAAGCGGCCGGCGGATAAGGACGGGGTCCGGATCGCGGAGCTGAATGAGGATTCGTACAAGTTTCTGCTCTGGGATCATAAGCCCCTGACGGATTTCTGGCAGATTGGTCCGGGAAAGGCTAGGCGGCTCTACAACGCCTGTATGACGACCATGGGCGATGTCGCCCAGCGGTCCCAGTGGGATGAGGAATGGTTCTACAAGCAGTTCGGCATCGACGGCGAGATCCTGATCGATCATGCCTGGGGCATCGAGCCGGTCACCATGCAGGACATCAAGTCCTACCGGAGCGCAGGTCACAGCCTCTCCAACGGGCAGGTGCTTCCTCGTCCGTATAAGTATCCGGAAGCGCGGCTGGTATTCCGGGAAATGATCGAGGTCCTCTGTACGGACATGTTTGCGAAGAACCTGGTGGCCAAGGGCTGCTCCTGGTGGGTCTCCTATGATTACAAGAGCCTGGAGGCCTGCCCGTCTTACGAAGGCCCGGTCTCCATTGATTTCTACGGCAGGCTTCATCCCAAGCACAGCAATGGTACCGTGAAGCTGCCAACACTGACAAACAATATCCAGGTCATTACGGCTCCTCTCGTGAAGCAGTTTGACGAGAAAACCGATCATCGCCTTCTTTACCGGCGGCTGGGGGTCTGTGCCAATGATGTGATCCCGGATATGGGAGTATTCCAGATGAACATGTTTGTGGACTATAAAGCATTGGAAAGAGACCGGCGCCTTCAGGGTGCCATGCTGGAAGTCCGCAAAAAATACGGTCCAAATGCCGTTTTCAAAGGCATGAACATGCTGGAAGGAGCCACAACATTAGAGCGGAACATGCAGATCGGCGGCCATAAACGATAAAAACGCCTTCTGCAGTTCTGCAGGAGGTATAAAATGTACGCGATAGGTGTGATGCCGATGCCGGCGGGGTTCCGGTATCGCGAGGTATTCTTAAAGGGAAAGCCCAGGCATGACCGCTTTGATTCCTTCAGGATCCGTCATCCTGAGATGGACCACGGGAAACGGGCGAAGCTCTTCGCACCATTTGATGCGCTGCGGGGATTCGACTTTGCCATCATGTGCAAGAATGAACTGTATGTCGATAAAACGGTTCTCTGCCAGGAGGATGAGGAAGAGCTATCCCGCAGGCTTGCGATCCTGCACAACCTTACATACAACAGCCGGATGGCCAGGGCAAACCGGGTGCAGGTTACGGTTACCTACTTTGAAACCTGCAGTGATGAGAATCATGAAGCATACGGGCTGCAGGGACAGTATAAATCCATCACCGGTATTTGTTGGAAAGTAGATACCGAAGAAAACCGGACGATCCTGATTGACACGATGACCATTTCCCTGGACAATGTCCTGAGAATCGAAGGCCCTGAGGAGCTTTTCCAGAGAGACCGGATGGTATGGGAGGAAGCATGAAGCTGAAAAACGTTTTGATTGTCGTAAACGACATAGGGAAGTCTCGCAAATATTATCATGACCTGTTCGGTCTGGAAATGATCCTGGATAATGATGGGAACATGATCCTGACGGAAGGCCTGGTCCTCCAGGACGCAAAGATCTGGAAGGAGTTTCTGGGAAAAGACATCATCCCCCGGAACAATGCTTGCGAACTGTATTTTGAAGAGAAGGATCTGGAAGGGTTCATCCGAAAGCTGGAAGCGATTTATCCGGATACGGTCTACGTGAACCGGCTGATGACTCACAGCTGGGGCCAGAAAGTAGTCCGCTTCTACGACCCTGACGGAAACCTCATCGAAGTCGGGACGCCGATGTAAGAAAGGAAACCAGCTATGGCATTTGATTTCAAGAAAGAATACAAAGAGTTCTATATGCCGAAGAACAAGCCGTCCATTGTGACGATCCCGCCCATGAATTATATCGCGGTCCGAGGTCAGGGAGACCCAAATGCGGAGGACAGCGAGTACAAAGCGGCGATCGGCATGCTCTACGGGATCGCCTTTACCATCAAGATGAGCAAGATGGGCGACCACAGGATCGAAGGATATTATGACTTTGTGGTTCCGCCTCTGGAAGGTTTCTGGTGGCAGGAAGGAGTCATCGGCGTTGATTATGCACACAAGGACGCATTCCAGTGGATCTCTGTCATCCGGCTGCCGGACTTTGTGACAAAAGCGGACTTTGACTGGGCGATTGAGGAAGCCACCCGGAAGAAGAAAGAGGACTTCTCTAAGGTCGAATTCTTCCACTACGACGAAGGCCTGTGTGTGCAGTGCATGCACCTCGGATCTTATGATGATGAGCCTGCTACTGTAGAGCTGATGCATCGGTACATGGAAGAACAAGGCTGCGAGCTGGATATCACAGTGGAGCGCATGCATCATGAAATTTATCTTTCCGATGCCAGAAAAGTAACACCGGAAAAGCTTAAGACCGTGATACGGCATCCGATCCGTAGAAAGGGGTAGGTTTTTGTATCCACCCATACATGAAAAGCCACCGGACATACGATCAAAGGTCCTGATGACCTTTTTCAGAAGGCCCTGGCATAATGGATAAATACATTGAAACTCAAAAAAATCTCAAAAAAATCAGGAATCTCGCTGTAAGATATGGCAGATAATGTTGTGAATATGGGTGAAAGGAGGACAGACAGCATGGATGATGAAAGTATCGTTCAGTTATACTGGTACAGAAATGAATCCGCCATTACTGAATCGGCGAATAAATACGGCGCATATTGTACATCGATCGCGCATAATATCTTACTCAATATGGCTGATGCAGAAGAATGTGTAAATGATACTTGGCTTCATGCATGGAACGCGATGCCGCCTCATAAACCATCCATATTATCCACTTTTCTTGGAAAGATCACGAGGAATCTATCCTTCAATCTGTACAAGAAACTCCATAGAGAAAAGCGTGGAGGAAACAATATTGAAGTTGCATTGGATGAATTGGAAGAGTGCGTTTCCGGAAACAATGATACTGAAAAGCAGTGGGAAGAAAAGGAACTACGGGAATCGATCAACCAGTTTGTACTTTCCCTTCCGATTGAAAAGCGCCGTATGTTTATTCTGAGGTACTGGTACGTGGACAGCATCTCAGAGATTGCAAAACATATGGGTATCAGCGAGAACAATGTTTCCGTATCTCTTAACCGTATCCGCAAGAAGCTGAGAGTATACCTGATTGAAAGGGGTTTTGAGTTATGAAAAAGGAAGAACTGTTTGAAGCGCTGGAAGATATTGATCCGGAAAGCGTAAAGGATGCAAAAGCCAGCCATCGCCATAAACGGCCGGCCTGGATGAAATTTGTCGCGATGGCAGCATGTGCCGCAATCATTATTGGGGCGTTTTATGGTATCCCGGCGCTTAAAAGCCAAAAACCTAATGGCTCCAATACAACGAATCCTCTCGGACTGCTGACCGTCATGGCTGCATATCCTGATCCCGTTGCAAAAGCCATGGACGCGCAGACATTTGTTGAAAGCGATGAACACTGGAAATGGTGGGATTCCTACAGAGAGCTCGTAAGTGAGTCCAAAGGCCTTCAAAGCGGAATAAACGGGTATTATACCTCCATAATGGAAAAGCTGTTGGTTTCCGAAGATGAAAACACAGTCTGTTCGCCGATCAATATCTATATTGCATTTGCCATGCTGGCGGAGGTTTCCGACGGCAACACCAGACAGCAGATACTGGATATGCTGGGGGTAACGGATATAGAGACCCTGAGAGATAATGTCTCCGCATTATGGAAGAGCAATTATGTGGACACACCGACTCTTAAAAGCTTATTGGCGAATTCGTTATGGCTGAACAATACGATCAACTACAACGAAGCTACGATGAAGACTCTGGCGGAAAAATACTATGCGTCTACATTCAGCGGCACTCCCGGTTCGGAAGAGATGAACCAGGCTTTACGAAAATGGACAGATGACAATACAGGTGGTCTGCTGACCGAATATACAAAAGAAATGTCCATCAGCCCTACCTGCGTTCTTGAGATCCTGTCCACAATCTACTACAAAGCCATGTGGACCATAAACTTCCAGGAAAGCAACAATACGAAGGAAACTTTCCATGGGGTATCAGGGGACAATACGGTTGACATGATGCATATGTCAGATGTTAAGATGACCTACCGCACTGACAACTTCACTTCCATTGGTCTGCCGCTGAGTGACAGTGGTTCCATGTATTTCCTCCTTCCAAACGAAGACGTGGATGTGAACATTCTTGCATCCGATCCGGATATCATGAAAGCCCTTCAGCAGGGAACAGAGGATAGCAACTGGTCATCCTGTATGGTTCATATGTCGGTTCCTAAATTCAAAGTATCCGGCAAAGTGGACCTTATCGAGACCATTCAGGCTCTCGGCATCACAGATGCCTTTGACGCTGCCTTATCAGATTTTACGCCTCTGACAACTGAAAAGGACGATCTGGTGTTAAGTAAGGCAGAGCATGCAGCAATGGTGGAGATAGATGAGAAGGGCGTAACCGGAGCAGCTTATACGGAGCTTGCCATAGACGAAGGTGCCCCGTTTGCAGATGAAGAGATTGATTTCATTCTTGATCGTCCGTTTATGTTTATCGTCACCGGCAACGACGGATCCATCCTGTTCTCCGGTATCGTCAGGAACATTGAGTAATAAAAGCTGACTGATTAGTAACCAGGGAATAAAAGACGCCGCTCCAAAAGAACAGGCAATATCATGTGATTCAGCTACAACACCGCTGAACGTATACAATTGAATAACAACAATCGACTTTAAATCGCGCAAGCGAAGCAGGATCCCCTCATCTGGGGACTGAAAAGACTCTCAAGCACCGTACGAAGCCGAATCCAAAACGATGGGATAACTATATCCTCATCATGGATTCGATTCGACGGTGCTTTTTCTTTTGCTTTGTTTGCGCGAATTTGCATGTCTGCCCCTTCGTACAGCGTTTGAAGTCATCCGGCTTCAGCGCGTAGGAAGGAAAAGACATGTATTTCAATCAGATCGAATTCGGACATAGGGTCCAGGAAAGCAGAAAGTTTGCAGGTATGACGCAGGAAGAACTGGCAGACAGGCTCGGAATAGACAAAAACCATGTCAGCCGCATTGAACGTGGGGCTAAGGCATGCTCCATCGATATCCTGGTTGAGTTATCCGGAATTCTGAAGGTCAGTACGGATTATCTGCTGACAGGAAAGAGCATTGACCGCGAAATGACAAGGACACAGGTGCTCTCCGTCATCTCACAGCTGTCCCTGATTGCCCAGAATCTGTGAAAGTAGGCCCACGAGGCCTATAAAGTAGGCCTGCTGGGCCCACGGCAAACGTCCATTTCTCCGATAGAATTTACATCGTAACAACCAAGGTTGTTACACCTGAGAAATCAGAACCGCACCTTCACAACTGAATATACATTCTTCAGATCTAAACCTGTGATGAAGAGCCACATCAGCGGCGAACGCGATGACGATCCTTTGGATTCGAGCGGCAGCCGGCCTGTAAGTGCCGGATAGCTTCCGGCATATAGCAATGAGGCATCACAGAATGATGAGACTTCCGTACCGGGAAAGCCCGGGCGGCTCGGTGAGAACCACGGAGGGGTAGAACGGCCCATGGCTTCGGTAAGCTGCCGAACGTCTGAAGAGATCCCGCAGGAACTCTCCTGCACTTCTGGGGGCGCCGAGGACAAATACAGAAGGACCATAACAAAGAACGTATGCGGGCTCATGAGGACAGAGTCCTTTTGCAGCCCGCTTATACATGAACGGACAGAAAATCCGTCAAAGAAGGAGGAAACATAGATGGAGCTACAGATTGACAAAGAGTTTGCTGAAAAGATTCCGCCACTGACTCCGGAAGAATACGAACAGCTGGAAGCCAACATTCTTTCAGACGGTGTCGTCATCAATCCGATCATCGCGTGGAATGGCGTGATCGTAGACGGCCATAACCGCTACCGGATTCTGCAGGCACATCCAGAGATACCGTTTCAGGTTCACGAGAAACAATTCGCGGATCGATATGAAGTGATTGCCTGGATCTGCAAAAACCAGCTGGGCCGAAGAAATCTGACACCAGCTCAGCGAAAATATCTGATTGGGAAACAGTATGAAGCAGAAAAGGCAATACATGGGGGAAAAAGAGACAACTCCCGAGATGAAGACGGCCGTTTTACCGCAAGTTCCCAAAATGGGAACTTGCCGTCAAGCGAAAAGACGTGCGACAGGATTGCGAAAGAAAATGGTATCGGGAAAAATACCGTCATCCGTTCCGAGGCTTATGCGGCTGGCATCGATGCCGCAGAGGAAGTCCTCCCGGGTATCCGCCAGGAGATCTTTTCCGGAGATATTCACCCACCGGATAAGGATGTAGCTGCAATTGCAAGAGCATCCCCTGATGAACGGAAAGCACTTGCAGAACAGCTTCGTCTTCCGCGATCTCCTTCCAGGAGCACACAGGGAGAATGTGACGATCCTGATGATGAAGGCATTTTCGAAGATGATGATGAAGCTGTCGTGCCGCTCTTCAAACCAAGTCTGGCATCGATTCAGGCAATTTCAGAGCGGATGGCCAGCGACTCCGGACATCCCCGGGCAGTCGTCGATACAGAATTCATCATTTACGAACTGGAGGATGCACTCGGCAGCATGATATTCCGTTGGGATACCTGCCTGAGTGATTACAAGAAGGAGGCTTCGGCAAAAGACTGCCAGAAGAAAATCAAAGAACTGGTACAGGAAGGAATCCGGTACCTGCAGCAATACAAAGGAAGGAGCACAAAATGAAAATCAATGAGAAACCTTACAGGGAAATGTACATCCGCAGTGATCTCCTGGAGATCCCCCGAAACACCTATCAGAGACCGCTGAACAGCCGGAGGACTAAGCGGATTGCCAGGGCATTTGACGAACGAATCGCCAATGAGCCAAAGGTCAGCCTTCGGAACGGACGCTACTATGTCTTCGACGGTCAGCATACCATCATGGCCCGTGTTGAACGGAACGGGGGGAAACCGCTTCCGATCCTCTGCAAGCTTTACATGGGCATGACGGAAAGTGATGAAGCAGATCTCTTCTCTCAGCAGAACGGGGAATCTGCAGAACTTACCGCCGGCGCAAGGATCCGTGCAGAGATCTATTCGGGGAAACCGAATGCCCTGAACTTCCAGAAGGCGACGGAAAGTACGGGGCTTCGTCTGGATTTCGGACAGCAGCGCGGTAAGAACCGCCTGGCCTGTGTGGCAACCGCGTTCGATGAATTCCAGCGAGTCGGTCCGGAGAAATATAAGGAAGCGCTCACCCTTCTTCGGGAAGCCTGGGATGGCGATCCCGATTCTCTGAGAGCAGAAACGGTTACAGCCATGTGTAGGTTTGTAGAGCTGTATGAAGGAGCCTATGACAGAAAACGTCTGATCCAGCGCTACCGGAAATTCGATCCGATTACCATTTACCGTGACGGCAGATCAATGAGTGGAATTATGGCCGGATACAAAAAGTATCTGCATGCAGCCTGGGCTCTGTATAACGGCTCCAGTGTGAAGGCAGCGCTGCCGATCAAGTTTTAAGGAGGGATCCGAATGCATGAAGAGACGGATAAGACTGTCTGGAGAGATCCGGTCCAGAACAAAGACTGGGTTTACCGGCGCGGCGATATCTACATCGCCAACCTGAACCCGTTCAAAGGTTCTGAGCAGGGTGGGACGCGTCCGGTTTTGGTTCTTCAGAATAATGATGGCAATTACTTCTGCCCGACGCTGATCGTGGCACCGCTTTCTTCGAAATTGAAGAAACCGAATCTGCCGACACATTTCCTTCTGAAGAAAGGCCGGGGCCTTATGACAGACTCCATCGTTGAGCTTGAGCAGATTAAGACCATAGATAAAAGCCGCATCAAGCGGTATGTAGGAAAGATCACCCGGACGCAGATGTCCGGTGTGGAGGATGCCATACGCGAGAGCCTGGGAATGGAGATCCCGGAATGCGTAGAGGCTCCGTGACAGGAGGAAATCATAATGATGGAAGCATGTATGGAATATACCGTTACTGATCCGGGTTTCCCGGAAGGCGTGGTCCCGGAGATGCCGGAGAAACGCTGCTATACGGTTGAGGATCTGCAGAGTATTCTGATCTGCAGCAAAAGTACCATTTACGATCTTCTGAAGAAGAAAGAATTTCGGTTTGTCAAACTGGGCAGAACCGGCTACAGGATCTCCAGAAAAAGCTTTGACGAATGGCTGGATAAACAGAGCTGAGCCTGCTACGGAAGTTTGTCAAGGATGTCATCTTGCGGAAAAAATGAAATCGACATCCTAAAAGTTTCGGTGAAATTCCGTTACGCTGATGCCAGGTCGCAGGACCTGGCATCAATTACATAAGAATCGAGGGAAGTTTCGCGATGAATGAACACCAAAAGACAACGATGTCTGTCCGTGAGATGGGATCCATGCTGGGGCTCAAAAAGGTGGAGTCCTATTGGCTCGTCCATAAGAACTATTTCGAGACCATAACAGTACAGGGAAAGATGAGGGTTGTGATTGAGAGCTTCGAGCATTGGTACGCTGGCCAGGTGAAATACCAAAAAATCAACGGGGATCCACCCGGTCAGAGGCTCAGGCTTACATCATACTCTCCCGCTGATATAGGTGAAATGCTGGGGCTCAACACAGCAACCGTATATG
>CAMVHE010000095.1 GCA_947167215.1 uncultured Clostridia bacterium | reverse complement strand
GGTTACACTATATCTTTTTCCTGATGCCTACCATGGATCTGGGAAATCTTCTGGTGGAATCCGTTGCACAGTTCATGGTGGAGAATAAGGTCCGCCCGAAGGTGCTGAAAGTGGACAGCGAGAGGCTTTACTGTCTTTTCCAGGATTTCTGCGAAAAAACCGGAACCGTTTTATCCAAAGCGGAAGATACATCCAGGATGGCCATCCTGCGGGGCATGATGAACCGCGAAGTCAGCAAGGACCAGCATCTCTCTTTCTATCGAGACGAACAGGGACAGATTATCTGACGGAACTGCAAATCCCCGCTTACCGCACTCGGAAATCTGAACAGAAAAACGGACTGTAAAATTACAGCCCGTTTTTTCAGTTTCAGAGAATGAACCGGTAAACTCCCAGAAAGTGGAAAAAAGTACCGAGAAGACAGAAAATGTGGAATACGCTGTGCATGTACCGGGTTTTCTTTCCCAGCCCGTACAGGACGGAGCCGACGGAGTACATTACTCCGCCGAGAAAGACAGTGAGCACACCGGTGTTTCCCATCACCTCAAAGAGGCGGGGAAGCGCAACCAGAATGGACCATCCGCAGATCAGGTGGCAGGCAACGGCGATTTTTGAATACCGGTCCACGTTGATCGCCGTAAAAGTGACGCCAAGCGTGGTGAAGAAGGCGATGACACCGAAGAGAACCCAGCCGAGGGCCCCTTTTACGGCCAGAAGCGCAACCGGGATATAGGTTCCAAATACGAGAAGAAACACATTGATATGGTCAATGACCCGCAGAACCCTCTTGCCGTTCACATTCCTCGAGAGGGCATGATAGATACAGGAAACGGTGTACAGAAGGATGCTGGTTCCGCCGAAAAGGCAGACATAAACGGTTGCGGAAGGCGTTTGCGCCTTCAGAATCATGAGAATCAAAGCCAGAATGGAAAGCAGTGCTCCGATCCCGTGCGATATGGCATTGAAGATTTCTTCGCCCAATGTATAGTCAGGAATGTGAATCCTTGAAGAAATGCTGCTTTGTGACATATACTACCTCCTTGGCGTTTACAATGCATGATCTAGTAATGAATACTATATTACAACAGCAAGGAAGCTATGTCAAGCATTTTAACCCAGAAAGGATTGCAGCCGGGAAGGGAAAAGGGGCCTTCTTCCGTTTTCACGTCCGGACCAAAGGATGTCCTCTGGGAATGCTTTCGAAAAAAAGCCGGCAGGAGAGCCGGAATTTGTTCCGTTTTCTCCTGCCGGTGGTATACGGTTTAAGGAAAATCTCAGGCTGACAGGGCGCTCTGGTGTTTTCGAATCCTCAAAAGCATTCCAACTTTTCGGAAATACCGAGGCCTTTATCAGGGGCGGTCTGCGAAAGGGCAGTGCATCAGGCGTCCTGATGCTGCTGCACCTGGAAGAAGAGACCCATCACTGCTCCGCAGATTCCTCCGACGATGTGCGTAAGATGGGAAATATGATCCGGACTCAGCAGACTGGTGATTCCGGAAAACAATTCCTGGGAAAGATAAAGGACTGCCACGAACACCAGCGTCACGGGTATCTTACCGCGGCCGGCGCCGGTGGTTGCACCGAGAAAAATCAGCATGTATACAATGCCGCTTGCGCCCATCAGCATGGTATTTGGACTGAAGCACAGCTGAAATATGGCAGAAACCAGAGCGGTAACCCCGAGCATGAAAAGCAGCCTTTTCGAACCCCAACGTTCTTCCACCATGGGACCGACGGCAAGAATCAGGGACATGTTGCTGACCAGATGGGTAAGCCCTGTATGCCCCAGGACATGACCGAACAGTCTTAAAAAGAAGAACGGAGTGATGCGGGAACGATAAACGGCAAACAGCAGTCTGTCGGAATAGCCGCCGGTCAGACGGGAAATAAGCAGAACGATAATGCTGCAGGTAACAAAGGAAATGACGACGGGAGCATTGAAGGAAAAAATGAATTTGTCTTTTTGCATGGGATCATCCTCCTCTCCGGGAAATTATACTCTGGAAAGCTCCGGATTATCAAGTATGACGCACGTTTCTGTTCTGAAATACCGTCTCAAATCGAAAAGGGGAAGGGACGTTCTTCCGGAGGGCTTCCGGAAACTGCGCTGCAGAAAGCAGACAGGCGGGAAGCCTTTCTGAAAAAGGACCGTCAAAAAACAACATTTTTTAAGCCTGAATTCTGTAGATCGGTTTTTAGTAAAGGGAAAGCAGCATAGAGGGAAAACGTGAAAAAGACTGTATTTTCAGTACTTTCCGGAAAGAATACGAAAAGATTGATCATTGAAAAATCGGGATTTCGATTGACAAAGAAGATGTGCATGCTTATAATACACAAAACTTTTTTCCAGGGTGTAACTTGCAAAATTATCAATAAATGGAGGTTGCTATGCTGAATCAGAATATTCGGGAAGGTCTGACGTTTGACGATGTGCTTCTGGTCCCCCGCCGCAGTGAGGTACTGCCCAAGGATGTAAACCTTGAAACCCGTCTGACGGACAAAATCCGTCTCAATATTCCTCTATTATCAGCTGCAATGGATACGGTTACCGGTTCGGACATGGCGATCGCCATGGCGAGAGAAGGCGGCCTGGGCGTCATTCATAAGAACATGACCATCGAGCAGCAGGCCATGGAAGTGGATCGTGTAAAGCGTTCGGAAAACGGCGTTATCACGGATCCTTTCTTCCTGTCCCCGCAGCACCTGGTGAAGGATGCAGAGGAACTGATGGCACGGTATCGGATTTCCGGCGTGCCGATCACGGAAGACGGCAAGCTGGTTGGCATTCTTACCAACCGTGATCTCCGGTTTGAAACCAATCTGGAGCGCCCGATTCATGAAGTGATGACCTCCCGGAACCTGGTTACGGCGCCGGTAGGCACGACGCATGAGCAGGCGAGAGAGATTCTTGCCAGACATAAAATTGAAAAGCTGCCTCTGGTGGATGAAGAGGGACGGCTTTGCGGACTGATTACCATCAAGGATATTCAGAAGGCTGCCAAGTATCCCAATTCTGCAAAGGACAGCAGAGGACGCCTCCTCTGTGCTGCGGCAGTCGGTGTCAGCCATGACGTTTTTGATCGTATTGCAGCACTTTCTGATGCGGATGTGGACATGATCTTCATCGATACTGCCCACGGCCACAGCATGGGCGTCATTCATCAGATCGAAAAGATCCGCGTTAAGTTCCCTGGACTGCAGATCGTGGCAGGAAATGTTGCCACCGCAGAAGCAACCCGTGCCCTGTTCGAGGCAGGAGCAGACTGTGTTAAGGTCGGTATCGGACCTGGTTCCATCTGCACCACCCGCGTGGTTGCCGGCATCGGTGTACCGCAGGTTACCGCTATTTCCGACTGCGCTGAAGAAGCGGAGAAGATGGGTAAGCGGATTATCGCGGACGGCGGCATCAAGTTCTCCGGTGACATTGTAAAAGCGATCGCTGCCGGCGGTTCTGCGGTCATGCTCGGCTCCCTGCTTGCAGGTACCGAGGAAGCTCCCGGAGCTCTCGAAATCTATCAGGGACGTCAGTTCAAGGTATACCGCGGTATGGGCTCGCTGGCCGCCATGGAACAAGGCAGTAAGGACCGCTACTTCCAGGAGGATGCAAAGAAACTGGTGCCGGAAGGCGTAGAAGGCCGTGTGGCCTATAAGGGTGCCCTGAGCGATACCATCTTCCAGCTGCTGGGAGGCCTTCGCTCCGGCATGGGCTATTGCGGAACTCCGGATATTGAAGCCCTGCGGCATGATGCGGAATTCATCCGCATTACCAGTGCGGGCCTGGTGGAAAGCCATCCGCATGATATCAACATTACCAAAGAAGCTCCGAATTATACACGCGGTGAGCACTGATTTTCATCCCAAAGGCTGAGCCTTTGGGATTTTTTGTTCCGGAACGAAAGCAGAACCGAAAGCACCCTAAAGTGTTCTGCATCGCAGGGAGGCTGACCGGCTTTTTCAAGGATAGGAAACGGGGACAGGCCTGTCCGTTTTTTCGAAATGGGAACGATGCCGGTCAGGCATTGCTCCGGGATGAAAACGGCAGGGAAGGCTTCGGGAAAATCACAGGCAAAAAAAGACCGGACACTTTTTCTGTGTCCGGTTCCCGGTGTTTATTTGTAGGGAATGTAGCCCTGCTTGCAAAGGTATTCCGCGGTCAGGACAGCTCCGCCCGCAGCTCCCCGCAGGGTGTTGTGGGAAAGTCCCACAAACCGCCAGTCGTAGAGGGAATCTTCTCTCAAGCGTCCGAGAGAAATGCCCATGCCGTGCTCGAAGTCACGGTCGAGGCGGGTCTGCGGACGGTCGTTTTCATCAAAGTACTGCAGGAAGGGATGCGGGGCGCTGGGAAGATTGAGCTTCTGCGGCATTCCTTCAAAGCTGCGCCAGCGAGCAATGATCTCTTCCTTGGAAGCCTTCTTGCCGAACTTCACCCAGCAGGTTGCAAGGTGTCCGTCTGCAACGGCAACCCGTACACAATGGGCGCTGATGACAGGGGATTTTGCAGGGACGATGATGCCGTTCTGGATGGTTCCCCAGATTTTCAGAGGTTCCTGTTCGCTTTTTTCTTCTTCGCCGCCAATATAGGGAATGGTATTGTCAATCATTTCGGGCCAGCGCTTGAAGGTTTTGCCGGCACCGGAAATCGCCTGATAGGTGGAGACGACGATTTCGCTGGGCTCCAGATCATATAATGCAGTAATCGCGGGAACATAGGACTGAATGGAGCAGTTCGGCTTGACGGCAATGAAGCCGGTCCGGGTTCCAAGCCTTTTGCGCTGATACGGGATGATTTCCGCATGCTCCGGGTTGAGCTCCGGAACCATCATCGGGACATCCGGAGTGCCGCGATGGGCAGAGTTATTGGAAACCACGGGGGTTTCGCATTTTGCATATGCTTCCTCGAGGGCACGGATTTCTGCTTTCGGCATATCTACCGCACAGAAAATGAAATCTGCCTTGCTGGAAACTGCTTCTGTATCCGCGGCGTTCATGACCGTCATGCCCGCGATGCCGTCCGGAATAGGAGTATCAAAGACCCAGCGGTCTCCGACGGCTTCTGAATAGGTTTTACCGGCACTCCGGGCACTGGCGGCGAGTGCATTGATTTCAAACCAGGGATGATTCGCCAAAAGGGTGATAAAGCGCTGACCAACCATGCCGGTTGCGCCAACGACAGCCACTTTCCATTTCTGCATAGAATCTTTCCTCTCTTTCTCGTAAACAACGGGCATTATATCAAACAAGTGGAAGTCAGTCAATGCAAGTTGACCACGGAAAGTCGCTGTGATAAAATACGTACAATTCGCACAAAATGGAGGGCAATATGCGGTACGAAAAGGAAGCGGTTCAATATTTTCCGCGTCTGTCTGCCCATCGCAGGGCACTGCATAGAATCCCGGAACTGGGCAACGAAGAGTTTAAGACACACGCTTATCTGATGGAGCAGCTGCGTTCGCTCCAGCCGGATGAGCTGGGAGTATATGCCGGTACGGGCATTCGTGCCGTATTTCGCGGCAGGGGAGGGCGGGTGATCGCATTCCGCTCGGACATGGACGCTCTCCCGGTTGAAGAAAATACCGGTCTGCCTTTTGCATCCTTACATCCCGGGAAAATGCATGCATGCGGCCATGACGGACATATGGCCACGCTGCTTGTTTTTGCTGAATGGCTCAGCAGTATACGGGACACCCTGATGGATACCGTCGTTCTGGTGTTCCAGCCGGCGGAGGAGACGACCGGCGGAGCGGACCGGATGGTCCGTGAAGGAGTACTGCGGGATCCCGACGTTCAGGCAGTATACGGAATGCACATGCAGCCGGATATTCCCCTGGGACAGGTTGCTGTCTGCCCCGGGCCGATCATGGCATCCACCTGTGAAATTGATATTCATATCCATGGAAAAGCAAGCCATGGAGCCGCGCCGCACTTTGGAAACGATGCGATTGCCGCGGCAGGACATCTGATTCCCCTCCTGCAGTCGATGGTTGCCAGAAGGGTGGATCCGGTGGTCCCTGCGCTGATCACCATCGGACGGATTGAGGGAGGACGCGCCCGGAACGTGCTCTGTGATGAGGTCCGGATGCAGGGGATCGTCCGCACTTTTTCCAATGCAGTGTTTGACGAGATCGATACGATGATCCGTCAGAATCTGGCGGGGATAGATGCTTCCTTTGGCACACAGTCCGAGCTGATTCATGGTGTGCATTATCCCTGCACGGAGAACGATCCTTTGGAAACACAGAAAGCAGTCGAGGCGATGGAAGAACGCTTTGTGCCGGCAAAACCGAGGATGACCGCGGAAGATTTCTCCTTCTATCAGCTCGCAGTTCCCGGCGTCTTCTTCTTCTGTGGATGCAGGGACGAATCGCATCAGGCACCGCTGCATGCATCCGATTTCGACTTTGATGAGCATGCACTGATCTATGGTCTGGCTACGGACATGGCGCTGGTGAAGCACAGCATATAACGGAGGTTATTCGTATGGGAATTTTTGATCGTTTTTATTACGGAAAAGCAGGAAAGCGGGATTACACGGAAGCGGATATGCCCAAAACGCGTCTGTCGCTTTTTTTCCTTGTACTGAAAGACCATGTCTTTGATCTCGTAAAGATCAATTTTCTGCAGCTGATTTTCTATGTTCCCATGTTCATCTGGACCTATCTGAACATTGCTGCCATCCAGAGCATCGATATTGACACCGTGGGAGCTGCGGAATCGACCCGAACCATGTACGGATACCTGACCATGTGGCTGATCGGGCTTATTCCCTGTATCCTGATCACCGGCCCCGCGAACGCCGGTTCTGCCTATGTCATGCGGAACTGGGCAAAGGACCAGCATTCTTTTCTTTTTTCGGATTTCAAGGATGCGTTCAAGTCCAACTGGAAACAGGCCTTGCTGGCATCCGGCCTGACGGCCATTGTCCCGGCATTTGCGTATATTGCCATTACCTATTACAGCCAGATGGCGGAAGTCAACCGTCTCATGCTTGTCCCGCTGGCGGTTGTCCTGATGATCGTTTTTATCTATTGCCTGATGCAGCCCCTCGTCTATCCGCTGATCATCGGATATGAACTTTCCTTCATGAATGTGCTTCGCAACAGCTTCCTTATTACGATTGCCGCGCTTCCGCTGTGCCTGCTGATGCGCATCCTGACCTTCCTCCCGGGATTCCTTCTTTTCTTCGGCGTGCTGACGGGCAACGGCATCATGATCCTGGTCATGATTTTCTATTTCATGCTCTTTGGCCTGGCACTGTCAAACCTGATCATTGCATCTTTCGCCAACGCCCTCTTCGATAAATACCTCAATCCGCACATTGAAGGCGCTGCCGTCAATGTCGGGCTCCGGCCGGCGGATTATGATGAGCTGGAAGACGAAGATGACGATGAGGAGGATGAGGAAGCAGACACGGAGAAGCCGGTAAAGCCGGTGAAGGAAAAGGAGTCCCCGAAAGCATTCCCCTTCTTCCCGAAGAAAAGGGCAGAGGAGGATGACGACGAGGACGACGATGATGACGATGAGGAAGATGACGAATGATGTATGACTCCTTTGCAGAAGTGTATGATGAGCTGATGGATGACTTTGATTACGATTCCTGGAGTCAGTATTATCTATCGCTGATGCATCTGGCGGCGGGCAGCCGCATTGCTGAATGCGGCTGCGGCACCGGATCCCTGTCTGTCCGTTTTGCACAGGCGGGGCTTTCCGTCGTTGGCGTGGACAGTTCTCCCAGCATGCTGCGTATCTGTGATGAAAAGGCGCGGAAGTTCGGTGCTTCCGTTCAGCTGCTCTGTCAGGATATGCGCAGGCTTCAGCTTCCCCGCAGGATACCGTGCGTTACCGCCACCTGTGACGCCGTCAATTATCTTCTGACGCCTTCCGATGTCCGCGCTTTTTTCGATGCGGCCTATGCGGCCCTGCAGCCGGGCGGAATTCTCGTTTTTGATGTCTCTACCCCTTATAAGCTCCTAACGGTGACAGGAAATGCCTTCTTCGGGGAAGAGCGGGAGGATATCGCCTATCTCTGGCAGAACCACAAGGATGATGAGAAGCAGCTCATCACCATGGATATTACCTGCTTTGTGAGAGAGAAGGACGGAAGGTACAGAAAATTCCGGGAGACTCACCGGCAAAGGGCACACACGGCGGAGGAACTGGTCCGCTGGCTGACCGAAGCCGGCTTTGAGGACATCGCCGTCTTCGGGGACAGGACGATGCAGCAGCCGGAGGAAAACGAATATCGCAATCATTTCAGAGCAGTAAAACACGGAGGTACAAATACCAATGGCAGAACATGAATCACGCGTCCTGCGTGCAACCCTGAAAGGGGGGCAGGCCAGGATTTTTCTTTGTGATACGACAAGGATGGCCGAAGAAGCCCGGAACATTCACAATGCAAGCAATACCTGTACGGTCGCCATGGGCCGGATGATCAGCGCCACGGCCATGCTGGGCATCAATCTGAAGGATGCAAACGAAAAGATGACCGCTATCATCAACGGCAAAGGTCCCGGCGGCTCACTTTGTGCCGTCGCTTCCAGTGAGGGCAGGGTCAAGGTTACCATTGACCATCCGGAAGTCGAAATGCCGCTGAACAGCCGGGGACATTTTGATATCGGCGGCCTTTTGGGCAAAGACGGCCAGCTGACCGTTATCCGTTCCTATGGATTCGGAGAGCCTTATGTGGGACAGGTCAATCTTGTTTCGGGTGAGGTTGCGGAGGATTTTGCCATGTACTACCTGGAGTCCGAGCAGACTCCCAGTCTCTGTGCACTGGGAACCTCGGTCCGGGAACATGTGGAGAGCTCCGGCGGAATCCTCATCCAGGCCATGCCCGGATGCAGTGAGGAAGTCCTGTCCGCGCTGGAGGTTCGAGCGGAACTCTTCAGTTCGATCGCCCGCCTGCTCCAGGATATGAGCCTGGAGGAGATTCTGGAAGCCTGCTTCCGCGGACTCGATCCGGAGATTCTTGAAATTCAGCCTCTGGCGCTTGAATGCGACTGCAGTCAGGAAAGGATTGAAGAAGTGATCCTTTCCATGGGTGCGGATGAAATCCGGGATATCATGCAGAAGGAACATCATTGCCAGGTGGTTTGTCATTTCTGCCGGAAAGCTTATGACTTCAACGAGCAGGAGCTGGAGGCCCTGATTCAGCGGGCTTCCCTGAAGGAGAGATAATATGGCATGTATTGACTTTGACAAGGGATTCGAAACGTTTATCCATGCATTTATCAAGGAGCATGGCGATCTTTACCAGCATAATATGGAAGTACTGGAGAAAATGCTTCCGGACCTCTATCTGCAGTTTCTGGATACGGAGGCGGATTTCCTTGGAGGGAAAAAACCTGGGGAGTACTTCAGTTCCTTCACGGATGTGAAGGAACTGATGCAGATGCTCGCCGATTACCGGAAGGAAAACATACCGGTCCCGGATCCGCTGTTGGAGCGTATCACCGACCTGGGAAGTGAAGCGGAGAATGCACTGCTGGATCTGCTGGCCACGGAAAAGGATCCGGAAATGCGCATGACGGCCATCAACCTGCTGAATGAACTGCAGAGCTCCAAGCCCATGCAGCTGTATATCCGCTATATTGCGGAGATGGATGCAGAAGATGAGGAAGGAGATGCTTGCTCCGAGGCACTGATCGCCATGGGCAAGGAGGTTGTCGCTCCCATCCTGAAGGAACTGAATACGGCGACGGAAGCAGGACGGGACGTTTTTGCAGATATTCTGAGCAATTTCCCGTTTAACGAGGAGATTTTCAAACTGCTGGTGGACCGCTTTGCAAACCGGGAAGAAAAGAAAGCCTTCTTTGCCTCCTGTCTTTCCAAATACGGCGATCCCCGTGCACTGCCGATGCTCAAATCTGCTGCGGCAGCCGTCGATATCAATTACCTCGACTACATTGAAGTGGTGAATGCGATTGAAAGCCTGGGCGGGGAGAGGCCGGCAGAGCGGGAATTCGGCGGAGACCCGTACTATGAAGCGCTTAGCCGCATGCAATAACCCAATGACAGGCAGGAAAGGAGGATTCTGATGATCTGTCCAAACTGCGGAAAAGAATTGCCTGCAGGAGCCAGGGTTTGCAGCGGATGCGCTGCAGTACAGCATGTCTATCGTAGAACCAGGACGGAAACAGATATCCCTTCCATGCAGGTACCAAAGGTTACGCGCCGCGTGAAGCCGAATACAAAGGAAACCTCCGGCACACCCACCGGCGTTCGCAGGGAAAGCCCCCAGAGAGACCAGATCAGTGATATGCCGCTGGGCCTCCGAAAGCAGGGAAACCGGGATCATACCAGGGTTGTACGTAGAAGTGAGACGAAAGTCAAGCGCAAGGTAGATGGAAAACCCCGGGACCCGCATCCTGCGATCTATACGAAATCCCACAAACGTCTGCTGTATGCTCTGGTCGGGGCGCTGGGCCTGTTCTTTTTCATGGGCACCTTCTCCGCCTATGTTCTCTTTGGCACGGAATACGGACAGCGTATGATGGCGGAATGGGGCTGGTCCCAGGCGGGAAATGATGCTTATGTTACGCTCGGAAAGGATCTTCTTGCGCAGGGCTATACCAACCGCGCCATGGAGAAACTTCAGTATGCCATTGACCGGGAGCCGAATAATGTCGACGCGCTGATTTACATGGCAGAAGCATATATGTCAACCGGTCATATCGATGAGGCTGAGGAGATTTACGAAGCCCTGATTGATCATATTGCCCCAAATCATCCCAGCGCTTACCGGAATCTGATCAATATATACCAGCAGAAAGGGTACCACGGGGAAGCTATTCAGCTGATGAAGCAGGCTGCTGAAAAAACTACGGGTACCTCGGAATTCGATATCATGATCCGCACCTATACTCCCGTGAATCCAACCTTTTCCCATAACGAAGGCAGGTATAACGAGGAAATTGATGTGACGATCACGGTACCGGCGGGGGAAACCGTTTATTACTCCACGGATGGCACGGATCCTTCGGAATCAGGCCTGGTCTATAAGGCGGGCACGAAAATTCATGTTGCAGAAGGAAAGATGACCATCAAAGCGGTAGGATTTACCGAAAAAGGCGTATCCTCCGAGCAGATCACGGCTAACTATACGGTCATTATTCCGACACCGGCCGCACCGAAAGCGAATTATCAGTCAGGAAAGTATAAGAAAGCGCCGAAGGTTTCCCTGCGTCCGGGGTCAGAGGATGCAAAGGAAAACAAGCGGATTGTTGCCATCTACTACACGCTGGATGGACGGCAGGCAACGACCGAGTCTACTTTATATGAGGAGCCGATCCAGCTTCCGCTGGGAAAGTCGACCCTCCGCGCCATTGCAGTGGCCGACAACGGAAAGATCTCCTATGAAATGCGGGTCACCTATGAAGTGGAAGGCAATCTGAAGAAGCGCTTTTCCCAGAGCAATGATACCTTTAAAAACCTTACGCTGTTCAAGACATCCTATCAGGCATTTACCAGAGCCTATGGCCAACCGGATAAGAACGAGCTGCTGCCGGAAGACCAGTGGTACCAGAGCGGAATGGAAAGCTCAGAGGCTACGTACAGCTGGGGAGTGGCACGCTTTGTCAAGAAAACAGCCACCGGCAGTCCGGTCCTTTATTATCTGGATACAACAAGTTCCAGCATGACGGGGCCCCGATCCACAAAGATCGGCATGAGTTCGGTGGATATCATGTCCAAGTTCATGGATCAGCAGCAGCCGGCGCTGGACGATGCCGGAAACCGTCTTCTGTATAACCACAACTCCGCGAATGTTTCCTTCGGTACTTATCGGAGGGAGCAGGATGGCCAGTATTGCATTCACTATTACGATCCGGTGGATGAGAAGAATTCGGCTTTTGTGGAACTGACCTATTATCTCAACGCCAAGGGGGACGCGGAGCGGATTCTTTGGCGCAGATATGTGAATATGAGTGGATCTTAGCCTTGACAATGCATGACACGTTTCCTATAATTCGAAAGAAACAAGAAGGTGGACGTGGGAGAGTTCCCTGATCTTGGGGAAACAGGAAACTCCGTCTGTCCTGCGGAAAGAAAAGGGAGAAAGACATGAACGAGAAGAAAACCTACTACATTACGACACCGATCTATTATCCAAGTGATAATCTTCATATCGGCCACAGCTACTGCTCTACCGCTGCGGATACCATGGCAAGGTTTAAAAAGCTGACCGGCTACGACGTCTATTTCCTGACCGGAACCGATGAGCACGGCCAGAAGATCGAGCGCAAGGCCAAAGACGCCGGGATCACGCCGAAGGAATATGTTGACCACATCGTGGCAGGCATCAAGGATCTCTGGAAGCTGATGGATATCGAATACAGCGATTTTATCAGGACCACCGATGAACGGCACGTCAAGACGGTACAGCAGGTTTTCCGGAAGCTCCATGATCAGGGCGACATCTACAAGAGCGAGTACGAAGGCTGGTACTGCACTCCCTGCGAATCTTTCTGGACGGAACTTCAGCTTAAGGATGGCTGCTGCCCGGACTGTGGGCGCCCTGTGGAGAAGACCCGGGAGGAAAGCTATTTCTTCCGTCTTTCCAAGTATCAGGACTGGCTGATTGATTATATTAAGACCCATCCCGATTTTATTCAGCCTTCCAGCCGTACCGCCGAGATGCTCAATAACTTCCTGCTGCCCGGACTGCAGGACCTCTGTGTATCCCGTACTTCCATCAAGTGGGGCATTCCTGTCGATTTTGATGACAAGCATACCGTCTATGTCTGGCTGGATGCACTGACCAACTATATTTCCGCCCTGGGATACGGCTCTGAGGATGATTCGCTTTACCAGAAATACTGGCCGGCAGATCTGCACCTGGTAGGCAAGGAGATCGTCCGCTTCCATACCATTATCTGGCCGATCATGCTCCATGCCCTTGGACTGCCTCTGCCGAAGCAGGTCTTTGGTCATGGCTGGCTGGTTATTGACGGCGGCAAGATGAGCAAATCCAAGGGGAACGTTGTAGACCCGGTAAAGCTCTGCGAAAGATACTCCTCGGATGCGATCCGGTATTTCCTGATGCGGGAAATGCCCTTTGGAGCGGACGGCGAGTTTACGAACGAAGCACTGGTGAAGCGCATCAATGCTGACCTTGCCAATGACCTCGGAAACCTTGTCAGCCGTACCGTCGCAATGATTGAAAAGTACTTCGGAGGCGTGGTGCCGCAGAGCGGCGAGTTCAACGAGGTGGATCAGAATCTGATCGCCCAGGCTTCCGGATTATATGCCCTCGTTGAGAAGAACATGAACGAGCTGCA
>CAMVHE010000094.1 GCA_947167215.1 uncultured Clostridia bacterium | reverse complement strand
ACCTTCGGTTTCATTTATCGTGGTACCCCATTTGTGGGGCATGTGCATTTAGGTAGTGTCTGCTCAACAAACCGTAGAGCATTGAAAACAAAGGCATTGAAGCTCCTTTTGGCAGGACGAAGTGCAAGCGTTTTGAAGCCGTTTTGTTGATATATAAGGCTTTCAGCCTTGCACTTTGCGTCGATTTTCAGAGCAAAAGAGATCAATGGCTGATGAATGCATGATTTCAGCATGAATTTGTGTTTGCTTTGATACTGTTGCAATTGCAGTTCTCCGAGTGCTTTTGATGTTGTTCAGAACTTCCGAAGCTTTATAAATCAATAACCGAGATCCCAAAAAGTTATTTGTTGAGCAGACACTAGGTAGATGTTGACTTTCACCGACAGCAGATACTTGGAGCGGCCGCGGCGTTTCTTGCACATTCTGAAGATCTGCTTGATATTCATCCGTTCCCCTTCATATTCATAGAACACTTTCGATGACTTCTTGATCATAGCGATTGTGTTCAGTCCACATTCTTCATGGATCCGGATGATATCTTTGGGATTGGCGAACCAGGTATCGAACAGAACATATTTGGCACTGTGTCCGGCCTTGATGGCTGTTTTCAGCATATCCAGCATGACATCAGTGGCTTTGCTTAGCGCCTGCTTCCGGCGTTTGGCCGCCAGAGATCTCTGGTCGAACTGTTTTGTGACGCCAACCATGTTATACGCTTTTGACGATCCCAACAGACGTCCAAGGATCGGAAAGAAACTGTTACCGTCAGACCATCCCAATGTCAGTAGACGGAAACCGCGCTTGTACTTCATAGACACATGGTCGAATACCCGGGAACACAGTTCTGTTTTCTTCCCGCCGGTTCTTTTGAACAGGCTGTCATCGATGATGAATACATCTTGACGATCTTCTCCGGTCAGTTTCCGGATGGATCCGTTGATAATTCTTGCTGAAAGCAGACAGGTCAGTCTTTCCCAATTGGTCTTGACCGAATTCAGAAAGCGGTAGACTGTGTTTTTGCCGAAGTCTTCAGAGTATCGCCCAGTCATGATCTGCATATACATGCTACGATCGCAGAAGACAAGACACAGGAGATAGCGGAAGATTTCGAAAGCAGAATGACCTTGCTGTTTTTCGGCGCGGCATGCTTTCAAAAGACCCCGCACCTTGTAATCAGTGAAGAATTTTCTCAGAGTTCCCGTGATTTCCATCTGTTCATTTTCGCTGATCTGTGCTATGCTTGTCATGGCAAAAGCCTCCTGTGGATGATGGTTTGTTAGCACTTACATTATACCACTTTTGCGAGGCTCTTGCCTTTATTTTTCAATGTTTTCATCTATTTTATGCTTGGTTCCTATAGAGTTTTCAAGGTCTGATCCGCATTATTCATGTGGGAAGTTTGAGTACTTTTCCTTAAACTGTTCTTACTTGTGGCATTACCCTATACAGGCTATGCTAATGTCCTATACATTGCTGTTAAATCAGGCCGAAATCCCATTCTCGTATAGGGCACATATTCATACGTACCTTTTCGGCCTCTCTTCTATATTCAAAATTTGCTTCATGCAAAACCTCTGAGGTGATAAGGATAGTTTCTTTCTGTAAAAGAGAAGGGAAAATCAAACAAACAGAAGGCCTGCTGCTGAACAAACCGGGCGGGTGAGGGATCTTGAAAAGAAATAAATATAACATACGCAATTTAATTGTGTGAAACGCTGGAAGCAGAACTACGGAATTTGCTTCAGAAATCCGGAAGCCTTCCTATGCATACACCGATATCAAATGAATAAAACATTTTATATAATAATATTTATAAAATAGGGCGGTATGCAAGGCAAGGACATGCCGGGAAGGGAAACAGATGACAGTGCCGGTTTCCTGAACAGCGAAGAACCTGCTTCCTTCGGATTTGGAGGAATGCCTTCTGGTCACTCTATCCGCAGGAAAAGGGTGAAATCCAGCGATCCTGAAAGTGGAGGGGACGTTGAAAATCGGAAGATGTCCGTCCCGGTACAATGATTAGTTTTTTTCTGCAAATCAGCCGGAAACGGAGGGAGAACAACAGAAGCCGGAACGAAACAGAAAAACCAGATGCATCATTATTCGGAAGGATATCTTGATGAATCAGGGCGTCTGTATTACAATAAGCGCAAAACAGGTATCTAGCTTCGGCTGAAATCGTCTGATGCCGGCAAGGTATCTTTCATCCTTGTGCATGATAGTACTATTCGATATCCGTGCACGGGTTGTCATTACAATTGTACCGAAAGGAGTTCAGAAATGCTTTCGCAAATTGCTGAAAAGACCGAACGGATTATCGTTGGCCTGATGTCCGGAACTTCAGTGGACGGCATTGATGCAGCTTTGGTATCCGTGGGCAGCGATGTCCGGCTGCTTGCTTTTGAAAATATTCCTTTTCCGGATCATGTAAGGTCCCAGATATTTACCCTTTTTGATCCGGCAAAGGCAACCATTGATCGGGTTGGTTATATGCACGTATTGTTGGGAGAGCTCTATGCACGGGCTGCCCTGTCGGTCATCGCCAAAGCTGGAATGCGTCCGGATGAGGTGGATATTATAGGATGTCACGGGCAGACTATATGGCATGCACCGGAATGGCAGGATCAGGACGGTATTCCGGTGCATTATACCGTACAGATCGGCGACGGTGCAGTGATTGCAGAACGTACGGGAATCGTGACGGTTTCGGATTTCCGATCTGCAGATCTGGCTGCTGGAGGCAATGGTGCCCCAGTGGTGCCATTTACGGAATATGCCATGTATCGGAAGGAAAAAGAAACAGTTCTGCTTCAGAATATCGGAGGAATCGGGAATATCACAATTCTTCCTGCCCATGCCAAACAGGAGGAAGTATATGCTTTTGATACCGGCCCTGGCAATATGATTATTGATGCAGTCGTTTCTTCACTGACGGAAGGACGGAAGTCCTATGATGTTGGTGGTGAAATGGCAAAGGCAGGAAACGTCAATGAAACACTGTTGGCGGAGCTGCAGGAAGATCCCTATTATGCGCATCCTCTCCCAAAAACCACCGGACGCGAACATTTCGGAACGCAGTATACGGAGAGAATCCTGAAGAGGGCGCGGGAACTGGGAATGACGGATAATGATATTGTTGCGACAGTGACTGACCTTACTGCCTGGTCCATACAGGATGCCTACGTTCGCTTTGTTCTGCCAAACACAGCGGCAGCACAGCTTATCGTAGGAGGCGGTGGAAGCTATAATTTGACGCTCATGGAACTCCTGCGAAAACGATTTGCCTCCTACGGAGTGAGGGTCATTACACAGGAAGATCTGGGGATGAGCAGCGATGCCAAGGAAGCAGTGGCTTTTGCAGTGCTGGCGGATTGCTGTATACGGGAAATGCCTAACACCATTGCGAAGGTCACCGGTGCCAGAAGAGCGACGGTGATGGGAAAGATTTCCATCCCTTCCGGAAAAGGAGACTTAGCATGAAAATGACATTTGAGCAGAGCAATGTGGTTCCGGACGGTGCGGAAGCAATCTTCCGGGAATCTTCCATACAGGAACGTTATTTTGAAGGAAACAGCACTCTTTCGCGTTCTCTGCAGCAGGCGGCAGAACTGGGAGAACTCTTTCTCGGAAAAAATGAGGAAGGCCGTGTGGTGGCAATTATGCGGTCCACGGACAAGGGCTTTTGCAGCATCTATCCGTATATCAAGCTTTTAGGAGTTGATCCGGATTTCCGAGGCAAGGGAGTAGGATCCTTTATGTTTGACCAGATTGAGGAACGGGCGAGGCAGAAAGGCTCAAGACGCATCACACTGATGGTATCTGATTTCAACGAACGGGCGGAGAAGGCTTATGTGAAACGGGGCTATCGCAGGCTTTGCGCTATTCCGGATTGTGTGAAGATGGGAATAGAAGAGCACCTGATGATAAAGGACCTGTGAGGAGGCTGCTATGAAGATAACCAGGATAAGGACGGGTAGCATTGCGGTTGCTCTGCGTAAACCCTTTAAGACGGCACTGCGGGTCAAGGACTGCGTGGAAAGTAACATTATTGCGATTGAAACGGATACCGGGGCCACGGGCTACGGCGAGGCACCGCCCACTGGTGTCATTACAGGGGACACCAACCTGAGTATTGTAGGAGCAATCCAGGATCACATTGCCCCCGCGATCATGGGCATGGAAATCGAAGACTTTGAAAAGGTTACCGCAAAAGTGCAGAGGGCTGTGATTCACAACAGCAGTGCCAAGGCCGCCGTGGATATGGCTTTATGGGACCTGTATGGACAGCTATGCGGACTGCCGGTGTATAAGCTTCTCGGTGCTGCACGGAGACAGCTAGAAACAGATATTACGATCAGTGTGAATGCTCCGGATGAAATGGCGGAAGATGCGAAAACGGCGGTCTCCCGGGGATTTGATACCCTCAAGCTGAAAGTCGGTGTTGATCCGGCACTGGATATAGCCAGACTTTCAGCGGTAAGGGATGCCGTAGGCAGCGGAGTCCGCATCCGTATTGATGCCAATCAGGCCTGGCGTCCCCGGGAAGCGGTGCGAATTCTGAATGGCATGCAGGAAAAAGGACTGGATATTGAACTGGTGGAACAGCCGGTAATTGCCCATGATCTCGAAGGCCTGCGCTATGTACGGGAAAACAGTGATGTACCGGTACTGGCGGATGAGAGCATTTTTTCTCCTGCGGATGCCTTGAAGATACTGGAGATGGGAGCCGCGGATATGCTGAACATCAAGCTTATGAAGTGCGGAGGCATCACTCCTGCACTTCAGATTGCAGCAATGGCTGAAGTCGCGGGAGTAGAGTGCATGATGGGATGCATGCTGGAAACGAAGGTTGCGGTGAATGCTGCCGTACATGTTGCATGTGCACGGCAGGTTGTTACCAGGATTGATCTGGATGGACCGGTGCTGACCAGAGAAGACCCTGTTCTTGGAGGAGCGGTCTTTGAGGAGAAACTGATTACGTTACCAGATCTTCCAGGATTGGGAATAACCGGCTTTGAACCAAACCGCGTTAACTATCGATAAAGAGAAAGGCTGTTACAACGTAACAGCCTGTTTTTTTGAAAATGATGAGACCTTTATTTTGAAATATCAGATACGGGAAAAAAGCGGCGCATGGCACGCAGCAACGGAGGCATTACAAGCCAGTAAAGAAGAGCAGTCACACTTCCGGTGATAATGCGGGTGATTACATTTCCGAAAACGTATGCAAAGCTGTAGTAACCATAGAGCCTGCTATCTAAATAAATTACTATCGTATTGAGTATTGTCAGCAGGATGGCACTGATAAAGAGGATAAAGGCGGTCTGGGCAGAACTGACATTGAATTTCAGCCGCCTGACGTACCAGCCTATGAGCAGGCCACGGCAGGCTGGCGGCAGAATCCATAATAACGTAGTGGCGGAAAAACCATAACGAAGTAATTGTTCGAGAAACGCACCGAGAAAGCCGGCTTCGAAGCCAACCAGAGGGCCGCATAGAAATGCGCCCAGACAGACCGGCAATCCTGCAAGGGAGATTTTCATATAACGTAAATCAATGGAAAAGAAACTGAGAACCAGATAGAGAGCTGCCAGAATAGCTGTAAGAGTGATTTTTCGGGTTTTAGTATTCAAAAGGATCCTCCTTTCGAACCTTGCACAGATGAACTGCAATCTCCTGATAAAGTATCAGCAGGGAATGGACAGCTTCAAGAAAATGCCAAGTATCATTGCGGTCAGGAAGAATGGAAAGCGCCGCTTATTATAGCCAAAGGAATGTGTTATGTAAAGAGAAAACGCGGAAAGACTACCCTACGGCAGAGACAGGTCAGCAATCATAGAACACAATATGTAAATTGCTTATTAGAGGCATCCTGTTTGGGAAGAGAAGCCGTGTTCAGAGGACATACGGGGTTTTCGTGACAAAGGGGCATGGGATGACAGGGTATCGGCTGAGTGTCCAAACCCGTGCATGGTTCTTTTCGTTATGAGCCGTTTTTCTGTTTCAGACCCGGGTTCGGTTTATCCGTAGGGCGTTCTATATGCCAACCTCTACAAGCTGAACTTTTCCTTTCCGTGCAGTAAGATAGTTTACATGATCAAACCCGCACAGTTTGGCAAGCTCCACTGCTTCCTGAAAACCGCGGTTCAGCTCCTCTGCATTGTGTGCGTCGGAACTGATCAGAATCTCGCCATTCCGCTCACGGATTCGCTTCAGAAAGCATTGATGGGGATAGATACGTCCTTTCATGATCTGCTTCGTATTGATCTCAAACGGAACACGTTCGGAAAGCAGATGGTCCAGCGCATCCATCGCAGGCTTTAGGTAACGTGGATCTGCTTCGTCAAAAAGATGAAGTTCATTATTATAAATCGTTATCAGATCAAAATGCCCGATGAAGGTACAGTGAATCCGGTCATATATTCTGGAAACACGTTCGTAGTATTCTTCTGCCAGATGGTAAGCATCCCCATCAAAATAGTTGTTCAAAAGTTTCAGAAACATTTCTTCGGAATAATCAATGGGGAAAGGCTTCCCGCCGTCAACCAGCAGATGATGATTTGAACCGATCTTATAATCAAATCCCCCTCTTTCAGGCTCCGGGAACAGCATATCGAATTCACCGCCGCAAAGGATTTCCAGCCGATCGGCATATTCCTTTTTTAATTTGCCGATTTCCAGCTGGTAGGCATCGATATCCATCACCGGGTCGATATCCACATGCCCGGAAAAACCGAGGGAAGTAAATCCCAACTTTAATGCTTTTTCCACCATCTGGCGGGGAGTGCTTGAACCGTCACAATATGTCGAGTGGGTATGAAAATTCGCGGTAAGCATGTTCATGTCTCTGCCTCTTTCTATGAATGGGTTTACAGCAGGAAAGAAGCAATCTTCACAAGAAGAAAAGTCGGGATTGCACGTCAGACGTTCACATGGCGAGATTGCATCGTTGAGATAACTGCTGTATTTTTAACTGATACAGGTAATCAGACGTTTAATAGTGATTGCTCCGCGGAAGCACGCAACAGCGGGTCCTACACCGTTGAAGAAGACAGTATGGAGATGCCGGCGATGTCTTCAAAAACATAATTTCCCCTATTTATTGCAAATGATTCAAGGAGATTATTTGATTTTCAGGACCCGGTTTAATCCGTTCAGAAAGATGCGGAGCATTGTTCAGTAAAAAGCATTTTAATGTCAGCGTTGCTTTTCTGCATAATCCATCTTTCACTGGTAAATTTCATTCTGTTGCGTATACAGGCAGAATGAGCAGAATCGTAGAATGGAATTTGCATATTGTAGTAAGTATTCACGAAGATAGCAAGAACTTTATGTGCCTTTCAAAAAATAAACAAAAGATTGAAACAATTACAAAACGATGCTTGAACCGGATTCTTTCTCAGAGTTGGCGTACTGTGGCATGACGGCCTGCTCAGCATGAATTTGTAAGCCAATTCATGGTAAGATCCGGATTATTTGTTTGTTGACAGTATATAGGCACAATGTTATGATGCGGAAACAAAAAGGAGTGCATTATGACCGTACAGGAAGAGAAAAAGAATTTGCGCCGCCGTATCCGTCGGATTGAGGAAGGAATGACCCCAAAAGAACTCGCAGACAGTGATAAGCGGTTAATTGATCGGCTTCGTACCCTGCCGGAGTTTGTGGAGTCGAAGACGGTGATGCTCTTTTACCCCTTCGGCAGAGAGCCGCAAATCATGCCATTGCTTGAGAAATTATATAATAAGAAAAGGATTTGTCTTCCTGCAGTATGCAGAGACGGAAGGATGATCAGCAGGGAATATACAGAGGGTTCCGGCCTTGAAAAGGACTGCTTTGGAATATGGAAACCGGATGGGAAGTGCCGGGAAATCCCAAGCAGTGAGATCGATTTTATTCTGGTGCCTGCGGTCTGTTACGACCGGCAAAGGTTCCGCCTCGGCAGGGGAAAAGGCAGCTACGACCGTTTCCTTCAGGGCTATACCGGAATAACAGCTGGGCTCTGCCGGGAAAGATGCCTTCAGAAAAGGATTCCCAGGGAAGAACATGATCTTGGGGTTCAGTTTGTTATCACAGAAGAAGAACTCTTCCGAGAAGAGGGCCGGTGACTGCTGATCCTGCGACAGTACAGGCAGCAAACTGTATAATTTAAACACTACCTCTTCCCGGAGGACATATTTGGGTTTATATTTTCAAAGATATAATGGTGAGAGTACGTAAGTTCCGGGTTTTCTGACAATATCAGGGTCCAGCGTGGATGCATTCAGCGTTTCACAGTCTGGAAGCAGTGCCGTGAAATCGTCCACCGAAGACAGCACATCATAGCCAAATTTCTCGCTGTGGTAGTGCATGGGGATGGTTACCGCCGGAGCGATCTCCTTGACCAGTCTGGCGGCAGTTTCTGCGTCAATGGTAAAGTATCCGCCGACAGGTATCATCAGAACGTCACAGCCGCGGACGAGATTCAATTCTTCCGGGGTAAGGGTTGTTCCGAGATCTCCCAGATGAACGACGGTTTTATCCGATTTATGCAGAATGAGAATATCGTTTTTGCCGCGCTTTTTTCCTTTGACTTCGTCATGCCAGGTAGGAATTCTGGATATGGAAAAGGGGTTTTCACGGTCTGCAGGGAGCATATGAATGCTGTCTGTCCCATGATGATCTGCATGCTCATGGGAACAAAGAACCAGATGAGCGGATTCGTTGAGGGGCAGCAAGCCAGGAACCGAACCAGGGGCGTAAGGGTCCAGAATAATAGTATAGTCATTTTCCACGATGCGGAAACAGGAGTGACCAAGCCAGGTGATTTGCATAATATGCCTCCTTTTGACGTGCAGATTGGGTTTGGTAAAGAATATAACGTATACATTGATTTTTTGCAAGCCTGAGGGGAGAACCTGGGGGAAAAGAGGTTGTTATGAAAAAGAAGAAAAAGACATGGATTCTAATTGTATTGCTGCTTCTGTTGGCGGCAGGGGGCGCGTTCTATTTATTGAGGATCAAGCCACAGATGCAGCAGGTTCAGGAAGCAATGAAGGCAACTCCCATGTGGACCATCGCGAGGGGAGATGTGGAAGCCAGCATTACCGCCAATGGTAATCTGGATTATATGGATGAAATGGAAGTACGTCTGCCGGAAGGAATCATTTGCGATAATATTTTTCCCGTGGAGGGAGACCGGGTGAATCGCGGAGACGTTCTGGCTACGCTCAACAGCACATCATTAAAGCGAAGGGCTGCGGAGCTTTCTGCAGAGCTGACAGACCTTGACCGGACGCTGGGAAACTTTAAAAGTACGGGGAATATCACTACTCCTGTCAAAGGCCGCATCAAGTATCTGCCTGCCGCAAAGCAGGATGATGTGATTGAGGCAGTCAATCAATATGGATGCCTGGCGCTGCTTTCCACGGACGAGCTGATGCAGGTCCGTATAGCAACGGAGCGTCAGCTGCTTCTTGCCAGCGAAGTCACCATTCGCTGGAGTACCGGCAGCGAGAAGGGCAAGGTGGCTGCGCGTACAGAGGAAGGCTACCTCATTACGCTGGAGGACAAGAGTGCTCCTTATGGCGAGATGGCAGAAGTATATGCAGAAGGGATCTCAATCGGCAGCGGGAAGCTGGAAATCCATGCACCACTGGCCATTTTTGGAAACGGCGGAACCATCGATGAAGTCAATTATAAGGTGGATGCGCAGGTTTCCGCAGGGAATACGCTGTTTACACTGGTGAACAAGCCGGCAACGGATGCCTATCGGAAGGCATTGGCAGACCGAGAAGAAAAAGCAGATGAGTTTCAACAGATACTGCGCTATCAGCAGAACCCTCATCTGATTTGCCCGCAGGATGGGGTAGTGCTTGAGATTGGTGCAGAAGAAGGAAAAAAACTCAGTCTGTCCGGAGACGATGAGAATGTTCTGGTAATGAAGCTGGGCGTGGGCGGCGCTGTAAAAATGACGGTCCATGTGGATGAAATCGACATTGGCAGTGTTGCGGTGAACCAGGAAGCCAGGGTCACGCTGGATGCTTTCCCCTCCGAAAGCTTTGAGGCAAAGGTGATGCGTATCGCAAGAAATGGCAGCATCAACGGAAGCATAACGGAGTATAAAACGGAGTTGCAGCTGAAGGCGGATGAGAGGCTTCTGTCCGGTATGAATGGCAGTGCGGTCATTATCTCGGACAAGGTGGAGAATGTGCCGGTAGTGCCGCTGCACAGCGTGCATGAAGACGCAACGGGTTCATTTGTCTATGTCTTGGATTCCGACGGAAATCAGGTGCGGCAGAGTATTGTTACAGGCCTTTCCGACGGAAATCAGGCCGAAATTGTGAGCGGTATTTCGGAAGGAGCAGAGATTGTATCCGGAGAAACCAATCACAGTGCATTATTCTTCCCGACCGGAATGGGTGGCCGTGGCTACAGCGGAAGCTATGGAAGGTAAGTGAGGAAAGCCATGCAGACGAAAGAAAAAGCAGTCATCCGGATGCAGGATATCACCAAAACCTATTATGTGGGCGGTGAGGAAGTCCATGCACTGGATCATGTTTCCCTTTCCATTGAGGATGGCGAGTTTGTGGCTATTATCGGCCCCAGCGGAAGTGGAAAATCCACCCTGATGAACATCATAGGATGTTTGGATGTGGCGGACAGGGGGGAATATCTGCTGGACGGGCAGCCGATTCAGCAGTATTCGCAGGATGAACTTGCAAGGATTCGCAATCGGAAAATTGGGTTTGTTTTCCAGAACTTCAATCTTTTGCCCAGAATGACAGCATTTGAAAATGTGGAGCTGCCGCTGATCTATCAGAGGCTTCCAGGCAATGAGCGAAAAAGGCGTACCATGGAGGCACTGGAAAGGGTAGGACTAGAAAACCGTGCCATGCATAAACCCATGGAGCTTTCAGGCGGTCAGCAGCAGCGGGTGGCAGTTGCCAGGGCTCTGGCAACCCAGCCTTCATTGCTCCTTGCGGATGAACCGACGGGAAACCTTGACAGCAAAACCGGTGAAGAAATCATGCGCCTTTTCTGCGAACTGAATGATGCAGGAAAGACCATTGTGCTCATTACACACAGTGAAAAGGTGGCCATGCAGGCAAAACGCCGAGTCCGAATTATGGACGGACGTGTGGAAAGCAGCAGTGCCGAGAGCGGAGAACCTCAGCCAGGAGAGGAGGAAACGCTATGATCATTCAGTCGGTCAAGATGGCATGGGAGTCGATAATTGCCAATAAGATGCGTTCTTTCCTGACCATGCTGGGGATCATTATCGGCGTGGTTGCACTGGTGGTGCTGGTTTCACTGGTAAATGGAGCTGCAGGTTCTATCACGAGTGAGATCGAAACGTTGGGAACCGATTTACTGATGGTGAGTATTCGGGATGACAAGGGCGTGCCCATGCGGCTGGAAGACCTGAGAAGTCTGCTGGACATAACTAGCATAAGTCTGGTTTCTCCTTCCGATAGCATGAACAGCACGGCCAAGTACCATGGAGAGGAGACCAGCATTTCCATCTATGGCGTTACACCGATGTATGAAGCAATTCAGAGACTTGAAATGGCATCCGGACGTTTTGTCAAAACAGCGGATGTTGATAATCGGTCCTATGTTGCCGTATTGACCCATGAGGCAGCTCGCAAATTATTTGACCGTCAGGATGTGGTGGGAGAAAAAATCACCATGGGAGGACGGGAATTCAATGTGATAGGGGTATTGGCAGAGGATGATTCCATGATGAGCCTGATGATGGGCAATGTGAATGCCTATGTACCCTATACTGTGGAAAGCCGGATGTCTGGAAATCCTTATATTCGTTCTCTGTCCATTCAGGGCAATGGAAATATGGATGAAACGGAAAAGGATACGGATAACTGGCTTTATGAACGGCTCAAACAGGATGAAGATGCTTATAATATCGTTAATATGTCAAGCATTTCTTCAGCAATGGATACGGTGATGGGAACGCTTTCCCTGCTCCTGGGAAGTATTGCGGCAATTTCTCTTTTGGTAGGCGGAATCGGCATCATGAACATTATGCTGGTCTCTGTCACAGAAAGAACGAGGGAGATTGGAATCCGGAAAGCTATCGGTGCCAATCACTGGAGCATTATGATGCAGTTCCTGATTGAAGCGCTGCTGGTAAGCCTTCTGGGATGTATTTTCGGGCTTGGGCTTTCGGCATTGATTCTTCAGGCGGCTACGATGCTGGCTGATGATATTGTCTTTACGATGACGCCGGATGTAATCCTGGTGGCAGTTGGTTTCAGTTCAGGAATTGGTCTGCTCTTTGGACTGTATCCGGCAAACAAGGCGGCCAAAAAGCCGCCGATCGAAGCATTGCGCTATGAAGGTTAAAAATGATTTACATTACTGGTGATACACATGGAGAATATGCAAGATTCAAGGATCCGGCTCTGTCGGCACTCAATTCCGGAGATCTGCTGATTGTTGCGGGAGACTTTGGATGCATTTTCTTTGGCGATGAAAGAGACGAAAGAAAGCTGGATGCCATTGCCGGACTGCCTTTTGAAGTGGCATTTATTGATGGAAATCATGAGAATTTTCCACGGATTTACAGCTATCCGGAAGAAAACTGGCATGGTGGAAAGGTTCATCGAATACGTTCCAATCTTCGTCATCTCATGCGGGGGCAAGTCTTTGAACTGGAAGGATTGACCATCTTTACCATGGGAGGCGGATATTCCATTGATAAGATGTATCGCATTCCCGGTCGCAGCTGGTGGGAAGAAGAAATGCCGGATCCGGAAGAGTATGAAGAAGGAAGAAGAAATCTTGCAAAAGCTGGCAGCAGAGTGGATGTGATTGTCAGCCATGCGGCACCGATGGATGCCATGGAGCATCTGCAGGATATCGGAATTTTTCAGACGGTCTTTCCTCAGGAAAGTGAACTGAACCTTTATCTGCAAAGTATAAGGGAACAGGTGCACTATGAACGATATTTCTTCGGCCATCTGCATATGGATCGTGAAATGCCCAACCGGGAGCGGGCACTTTATTATGACATCTTCTGCCTGAATACAGGTGAAAAGCTTCCGTCACGAACAGCTTCTAAAGACTGAACGCAGGTGAAAACACTGTTAGAGGCTTTTGAGACTCAGTATAATGAGTGGAGTTCGTTCTGCGATCACAGGAATCCTTTGGAAAAAACAGGGAACAGGTTCTTTCCAAAATAGATCAGATAATGAACTTCGGTTAAAAACAGCAGGCATCTGCTGTTTTTTTATTATCGACTTTAGTCAGTGGGTAAAGGGTAGATAGAGCGGTGCAAAAATAGACATACCCCACGTGAATTACAGT
>CAMVHE010000093.1 GCA_947167215.1 uncultured Clostridia bacterium | reverse complement strand
CCGCACTCTGGTGCATGTCTTTCGTTTCAGGGCTGTCCGGCAGATCCAACTTCAGCAGAAACAGAGCAGGGAGGCAAAGATCGTTCCTGCGGAAATACCATGGAATGGCGGCATCGGAAGCACTGCCATCCGGAAAAAGCAGACTGTATGAGCAGTCTGCTTTTTTTAAAAAGAACATATGTTATAACAAAAATGAGGATTTTCGCGCAAAAAGTATTAATCATTAACTAAAAATGATTGAAAATCATGGAATGGTTTATTATAATACAAGATGTAATATTGTTATAATCTAACAAGAATTGATATCGCTTTTTCGGAGTAAACAAGGACGGCGGGGAGGACAGTATGAAGAGATTTCTGAAATGGGTTTTTATTGCCATGCTCGTCAGCTGGGCAGCATCGATATGCCCTGTCCTTTGCGAAGGAGAGGACGCAGTGTACTCCAATACGATCTATGGGGAAAGCTTTGCTGCAGTCACCTTTGTCTCGGAAGGTCAGCGCATCGGCGAAGTGCTTTATATTCGTGTCGGAAGCCCACTTTCCGATCTTCCGGGTGCACCGGAAAAAGAAGGATATGTTTTTGAAGGCTGGATGGCTGGTGGAGAAAAAGTCCACGCAGGGACCATTGTCCGGGGAGACATGACGATTACGGCCGGTTACCGGCGGAACGCTCCGGAGACCACTCTTACCGGGACGGCGGACGGGGTAACGGTATCGGTCCATGCAGAGGAGGGGACGTTCCCGAAGGGAACCACCATGGAAGTCCGCTCTGACAATACAGCCTCGCTGCGCCGGAAAGCGGACGGAGCGGTTTCAGCTCCGGTTACGGAAGTCCGGGGAGTTGCCGTACATTTTGAAGACGCAGACGGCGAACGTGTGGAGCCGGAAGGCACGCTTTCGGTATCCGTATCTGCCAGTCTTGAAGCGGATACGCTCTCCGTGGTCAGCGGATCCGGAACGGTTCTGGCTGCTTCGGCCGGAAATACAGCCAGTTTCGAAACAAAGTCGCTTTCGCTTCTCGCCGTGGTAGGAAGTGTTTCGGAGGATTCTGTTCCCAGGAGAACCTATGCTTTCTATCTGGGAGACAACCTGCTCTCCACACAGATCATCCGGGACGGGGGCAGACTGACAGACCCGGGCATACCGGAGCTCCCCGGGAATCAGCGATTCGAAGGCTGGGTAACAGGGGATATACCAGTCCGCTTTTCCGAGGCCATCTCCGTTACGGAAACGGAGACGGTCCGGGTGGATGCGAAGGTAACGACGATCTACACCGCGACATTCCTGAATGAAGCGGGCCAGGTACTGACCACGCGCAGCGTGACGGATACAGATCCTGTGCTGGACCTTTCCACCATTAACCTGGTCCCGGCCAGCGACCGTGCAGCGTTCAGAGGGTGGGCACTTTCGGCTTCGGCAACCGAAACCCTCTCTGAAATCACCCTGACGGAAAATGTGACGCTGTATCCTGTCCTAGCGGAAGGATGCTGGCTGCGCTTTGATGGCGGTGAAAATGCATCCTACACGGCGCCGGTCCTGGTGGAAACGGGGAAGGCGGCCGCGAAACCGGCGGACCCGGTACGCACGGGCTATGTCTTTCAGGGGTGGGCACTGGATACTGCAGGTGCGGAGCCCTATGACTGGGACAGCACAGTGAATTCGGACATGCTGCTTTATGCCTGCTGGCAGCCGGGAGAGACGAAGCTTACCATCGCCAGATGGGTGCAGAAAGTCACAGATGATAAAAATGCAGCTTCCAAATCCTATGATTACCTGGACAGCACTACGGTTATCGTCGCCAGCAGCCAGGCCGTGACCGAGCAGCTCTATGCTTCCTGTACCTCTCTGGAAGATCCGGGATACGTCTTCTCCTCCGTTACAGCACCGGAGAAGGCTGCAGCCGACGGCACCAGTGTCATCCATCTCTTTTTTGACCGCAGACCCATGACCATTGTCTTCCACCGTGGAACGGAGAGCGAGGGAATGGTGGCTCTGCCGGACGATGATTATACAACCACTCCCCAATATGCCGAGGATGGGACAGCACTGAGGGAACGAACGGGTTCCGGCGGGAGAAAGGTTTACCTGCTGAACGGAAAGCCGTATACGGGGACACGCTACGGGAAGAAGAGCACGATTACCTGGTCGGAAGCCTTGACAATGACGGGACTGTACGGGCAGACCCTGTCTTCCTGCGGCTACACCTGGCCGGATGACGTAGCCTGGTATACCGAGGGGGACGAAACGGGTTCCCACGGAAACCGTATCCATTTTAAGGACACTTTTGACGGAAGCATCCAGGAGCTTCATCTTTATGAAGAGATCGGACCGGGAAGCACAGTGCACATAACGCCGCATACGGTCTCCCATTACCGGCAGAAACTGGACGGAAGCTATCCGGATACCCCGGAAAACACCAGCATAGTATATGGTGTGGGACCGATCTGGCTCTTTCAGGACAAATATGAGGGGTTTGAGGTAACGGCATATCAGCTGCAGGGGGACATCCAGAGGCCAATTGAGCAGGGGGCCGAAATCACCTTATTTGAAGACATGTCGGTGTTTTACCGTAGAAAAACCTATCCGCTCCTTTTCATGGCATACGGACAGGAATTCAGAAGGCTGGATATTCTGTATGAAGGAGCCATGCTTCTTCCCGAAGAAGTTCCGGAGGCCAGGAAAGGGGAGGTTTTTGCGGGCTGGTATGAGGACGAAACCGGAACCAAAGCTTTTGAGCCGGGATCCCCCATGCCCCGCGCAGCAAAGGTGGTTTATGCCAGGTTCGATTCCGAACAGCACACGGTGACGCTGGATGCCCGCGGGGGAACGCTGACCGGTGCACTGAGCACCGGAAGCATCACCGTCCCGGACGGCACGGTACTGTCCCATGATCTGCTCACGCAGAATGTGCAGCGGGAAGGGTATGCCTTTGTCGGATGGTTTACGGAACAGGACGGCACGCTGATCCCCTATGCCTATGGAAAGGTAGAATCGGATCTGACCCTGACCGCCGTATGGAGGGACGCCAGGACGGTAAGGGTCCGCTATGATGCAGGGGAACACGGTAGCAATGCGCCGTCCGATGATCATGTCTATCTGGCAGACGCCACGATCCCGATTGCAGGGGCTCCCCAAGCAGAGGATGGCTATGTTTTCCGGGGATGGTCCGCAGCGGACATTACCTGCGCCCCGGGCAGTTCTCTCCGGCTTTCCACTCTGCCGGCATCTGCATTCACGGCTTCCGCATCCGGAGAACCGAACGCTGCAGAGCTGACGCTGGTGGCTGCATACGGACAGAGCGGTATCTGCCTGACCTATGATGCCAATGGCGGCAGCGGTGGCAGGAAGACCTTTGAAAAACTGGCGGAAAACAGCACCGTTACCCTGAAAAGCCCGGAAGAACTGTCTTTTTCCCGGGATAACCATGTATTCCTTGGATGGGCAGGGTCTCCGGAGGCGGTGAAGCCGGATTTTGCGGCAGGTGATTCCGTTCTCATCGACGGGGACGGTGAAAACGTACTGTACGCGGTCTGGGCTCCGGAAGTGCAGATCCTTCTCAATACCCAGGCAGTGAAGTGTTTATATTCCGGTACGGAACAGGAAAGCGGCTATACGGCGGAAGTACGGATCGGCGGAGAAAGCTGTCCGCTGACGGCATTGCCGGCAGAGATTTCCATCGCTGTCAACGGGATAAGCCTCCGGGATGCCTGGCCGGATATTAAGGCATCCGGCACCGATGCTGGAAGATATGAGCAGAAAATCAGGGTATCGGTGACCAGCTCGTCGGAACAATATGCCGTAAAAACCGCTTCTCTGGAAAAGACGATGGAGCTGCTGATAGAGCCCTTGCCGGTGAAGGTGAAGATTATCGGCAATCGGGAGATCAGGACCTACAACTGGAAAGAACAGTCCGTCTCGGGCTATACCCCGATCATCGATGACGGGGAAGCGCATCTGTATCAGGATACGGACATCGTCTATGAGGGTTCTCCCATTGCCAGCGGAATCGGAGCCGGCACCTATCCCATGAACCTGGATGTCCGGAAATTCAAGAACCGGAATCGGAGTTTCGTGGTTTCTTTTGAAATCATTGCAGATGGACAGCTCCAGATCGAAAAGCTGGAAACCCCGGTTACCGTCAGCGTCCGGGGCAGCCGCAGAAAGGTTTCCTACAACCGTGAGCCGCAGAGCGTGCAGGGCTTCACCTTTTCCAGTTCCCTGTCCGCATATACACAGGCAGACTTTACTCTGGACGGGAACGCGTCCGTATCCGGGACTGTGCCGGGAGCGTATCCCATGGGATTGACCGCATCCCGGTTCCGCAACACCAACGCAAACGTCAGCAGCGTCCGCTTTGAAGTGGAGGACGGTCTGCTGGAAGTCGATGCAGTTACGGAACCGGTCCATGTGCAGATAACGGGCCACTGTGAAGCCGCAGTCTACAGCGGGGAAACCCATACCGTGGAAGGATACGAAATCCATACGGATAACCCGCTTTACAAGCCCGAGGATATTCGCTTTACGGGAACGGACAGCGTATCGGAAATCCGGGCAGGTACCTGGAGCATGGGCCTCATGAAAGAGCAGTTTGGCAACGGCAACCCGGGATTTGCCTCGGTCCTCTTTGAGGTGAAGGATGGAAAGCTCGAGATTGCAAAGGCACCCGTGACCGTGGAGATTCAGGGAAATACTGCACAGTATTCTTTTGACGGACAGCCGCACCGCGCACAGGGATACCGGATCACGAAGATCAGCGACAGCCGGTACGACAGCGGTTCGGTGAAACTGCAGGAAGGATACACGGCGGAGGCGGAAGGCACGGAAGTAGGGAAAGCCTTCATGGGCCTCTCTGCCGCATCGTTCGACAATACCGATGCAAACTGGAAGGTACGCTTTGAGGTTATGGATGGATTCGCTGAAATCCTGAAGCGGAAGGTAGAGGTCACCATCCGGGGCCATCGGGCCAGTGTGCCATATGACAAAAAACCTCATGCCGTCCAAGGATATGAGATCCTTTCAGAACCGCTGTATCCGAGGGAAGCGGTGGCATGCAAGGCAGAAGCAAAGGCGGAGGGGACCGTTCCCGACACCTATGCCATGCATCTCCGTGCGGAAGATTTCGGGAATACAGACGACCGCTTTGATGTTACCTTTGCTGTCGAAGATGGCGCACTTACCATTACCAGGCCGGAGGTAAAAGTCACGGTGACGGGCCATACCCTGGAAACCGTGTACGATGGAAAACCGCATGAGGTTTCGGGGTTTGAGATTACGGCAGAACCTGCTTCCTATACGCTGGAGGACATGCTGTACAGCGGGGAAGGCACTGCGCTGTACGGGCTTGAAGCGGGAATTCAGACGCTGGAACTCCGGGAAGAATCCTTTGCAAATGCCAATGAATGCTATGGACCGGTAAAGTTTACCGTTGCCGGAAATATCGTGCTGAACATCCGGAAAGCACCGGTAACCGTGAAGGTGAGCGGAAAAACGCTGTGCGTTCCCTATAACGGTAAGGAACAGAGCGTCAGCGGTATAACGGTACAGGAGATCAGCCTGGAGACCTATCAGGAAGAGTATTTTGTGGTGACGGATGATGCGGCATCCGCGAAAAGAACGCACGCAGGCATTACGCCCATGGAACTTGATCCCGGGAAGTTCCGGAATCTGAACTCCAATTATGAGGTCACTTTTGAACTGGTGAAAAACGGCTTCCTCGAAATCCTTCCGGCGGAAATCACGGTCCGGATCGCGGGCAGCCATTACAGCGGAGAATACGACGGTGCGGTCCATACCGTGAAAGGCTTTGCCGTACTTCCGGACAATGCGCTGTACAATCCCGGCAGCGTGGCCTTTACAGCGCCCGAAGTACCGTCTGCCTCCCGGCAGGATGTGGGCCGGAGCACCATGGGCCTTCGGCCGGAGCAGTTCCTCAACCGGGATGACGATTTCAAGGTAACCTTCCATGTGGAAGATGGATATGCTGAAGTGATCCCGGCAAAGACCGAAGTGATCATCTCCGGCCGACAGGCGCAGGAAAACTATGACGGTAAAGACCACACGGTTTCAGGCTACGACTTTAATGCCAGCAATGAACTGTACGGTGCAGAGGACTTTACCTATACGGGAACAGCGCAGGTAAAACGGAAGGACGCGGGCACTGCATCCGTGATCCTGCAGGAGTCCCTCTTTGTAAACCAGAATCCCAATTTTGAAGTGAAATTCCGGACCGCGGTGAACACGGTAAGTCTGACGATCCTGCCGGTTTCCGCCAGGGTCAGGATTACCGGCCATACCGGCGTATGGACCTACGACGGGGAGCGGCACGAAATGTCGGGCTATGATGCAGAAGCCCTTGATCCGCTGTACAATGTCGCAGACCTGGTTTATGAGGGAACTGCAGAAGCAGCACTGATCCGGGCGGGACAGCAGAATATGGGGCTTGACAGGGAGCATTTTGTCAACCGGAACTCCAATTTCAGTACCGTGGAGGTAACGGTCACGGACGGCTATGTTCGTATTGAGCCAAGGCCTGTGGAGGTAAGGATTTCCGGAGAAAACAAGGTCGTGGTCTATAACGGCAGCCTGCAGAAGGCAGAGACCATTTCCGTGGAATGCGGGGACGCACTTTATGACACGGCATCCCTGATATATACCGGGGAAAGCAGGGCTGAGGGAAGGGACGCCGGACGCTACGCCATGGGACTGAAACCGGAGCACTTCAGGAATACCGACAGCTGTTTTGCTCCGGAGATTTTCCTCTCCGACGGCAGCCTGACGATTCAGCAGGCACCGGTGACCGTGGAAATCAAGGGAAAGGAAGAAACCATCCCCTACGACACAAAGGAACATGTGCTTTCCGGATACGACGTGACTGGTATTTCGAATGCGCTGTATACCAGCAGGGATTTCCACACGACCGAAGAAAAGACGAGCAGGGGCACGCTTGCCGGAACGTATCCGCTGGGGTGGGAAGAAGCGCTTTTTGTGAATGATAATCCCAATTTTACAGTGCGCTTTAATGTCAAGGATGGAGTACTCAACATTGCGAAACGTCCGGTGACGGTCCGGATTCATGGCAGGAAAGGGAGCCATGTCTATGACCGGAAGGCCCATGAGACTTCCGGCTACGATCTCGAGATATCGGATACGCTGTATACCGAACAGGATATTGCCTTTGAAGGACAAGCAGCAGCGGAAAGGACGGAAACCGGAACCACATTCATGGGACTTACGGCAGAAGCCTTCAGCAACCGCAATGAGAATTTCCAGGCCCGGTTCGTGATTGCCGAAGACGGGTCACAGACGATTAACCCTGCCAGCGCAGTGGTGAGCATCTCCGGCAATACACTTACCTGCAATTATGACGGCAGGACGCACAGGGCGGAAGGATTTACGGCAGCGATCGACAATCCGGCCTACCTTCCCTCGGACTTTGTCTTTAAGGGCACGGCGGAAGCATCCGGGAAGGATGCGGGAACTGTGCAGATGACAATAAAGGCGGAAGATTTCCAGAACAGGAATAATAACTTTGCGTCTGTCGTATTCCAGGTGGAACAGGGCGGAGTGACCATTCTTCCGGTGCCCGTAACAGTAAAGATCCGTGGAGAACAGAAAACCGTAACCTTTGATGGACAGGAACATGCCGTATCCGGCTTTGTCGTGGAGACGGACAATGCCCTCTATACAGAGGCGGACCTGACGTTTATCGGGAAAGCCGAGGCAAAGGCAACGCATGCGGGAACGGTGAAGATGGGCCTGTCGGCGGCACAGTTTGCCAACCGGAACGGAAACTTCCGGGATGTGGCGGTGGAAGTGGAGGACGGCTTTGTCACGGTTTCGCCCAGAGCGCTCAGCATCCTGGTGGTCGGCAGAAGGGAAAGCAGAAACTACAACGGAGAAGAGCAGAAGCTTACCGGATATGATGTGGTTGCCGATGTGGAAACGTATGACCGGCAGAAACTGCAGCATACCGGAACTGCGGAGGCCCGCGGTACCCATGCCGGCAGCTACCCCATGGGTCTGGCGGCAGAAGAATTTGAGAACACGGATAAGGATTACCAGGCAAAAGTGACGGTGGTGGACGGACAGCTGGCAATTTCTCCGCTTGCGGTGCAGGTGAAGATCCGAGGCATGCAGAAGACCGCACCGTACAACGGCGCTGAACAGCGTGTCAGCGGGTATTCCGTGGAGATCAGTGAGGCGCTGTATACCGAACAGGATTTCCGGTTTACCGGAGAAAAGGCAGAGGCCGGGACAAAAGACGTAGGAACGGTGAACATGGGCCTGTCTGCTTCCCTGTTTGTGAACGGTAACCTGGATTTTGTTCCACAGTTCCAGGTGGAGGATGGATTTATCCGGATTGAGCCCAGAAACATAAAGGTCCTGGTGAAAGGCAGCCGGGAAACCGTCACCTATGACCGGAAGGTCCATACCGTCAGGGGCTATGCCATCGAGACGGATCCGCTGTATACGGAAGGGGACATGACCTTTACAGGAACGGCGGAAGCTTCCGGAACCAATGCGGGGAGCTACGCCATGCCGCTGAAGGCTTCGGACTTTGCCAATAAGAATAAAAACTTCCTGGTGACGTTTGAAATTGGGGAACAGGGAATCCTCCTGATTCAGAAGGCCCGTGCAACTGTCCGCATCACCGGACGTAAGGTGGAGCTGCCGTATGATGGCGAAGCCCATACCGTGTCCGGATATGAAACAGTGATTGACAATCCGTCCTATCTGCCGGAGGATTTCCACTTTGAAGGGAACGCTGAAGTGTCCGGCACGGATGCGGGCCAATATGCGATGCCTTTGCTGCCCGAAAATTTCGTGAACGACAACGGAAATTTTGAACCGGTACAGTTTGAGGTTACCTCCGGCAGCCTGAACATTCTGCCTCTCCGCGTAAACGTGACCATCCGGGGTGCAGCGGAGACAGTGACCTACGACGGGAAGCCGCACAAGGTGCAGGGATACCGCTTTAATTCGGACCAGATACTGTTCCGGGAAGAATACGTTGCGTTTACAGGCAAGGCGGAGGCAGTGCGCACCGCGGCAGGCAGGACGGAAATGCCTCTGACCACGGAACAGTTCAGCTGCAGGAACCGTAACTTTGTTCCGGTCTTCAACGTTTCCGGAGGAAGCCTGACGGTGGAAAAGCGGCCGGTGACGGTAACTATCCGGGGCGAAAGCAGAGAGATCGTTTATAATGGGGAAATGCAGCAGGCATCCGGCTTCACGGCGTCCTGCAAAGACAGCCTGTATGATCCCGCGAAGATCGTCTGCACAGGAAACTGCGCCGTTTCGGCGCTTCATCAGGGAAGCTACGAGATGGTGCTCCGGGAAGAAGACTTCACGAATACGGATGATAACTTTGCAGCGACCCTGGTGCTGGAGAACGGCAGACTCACCATTCGATCCGCTCCGGTGACCGTGACGATCCGCGGAAACCGGACAGAAGCGGTCTACGACGGGAAAATACACACCACGGAAGGATATACCGTGGAGAAAATCTCCAGCGCACTCTATCAGGAAAAGGATTTTGCCTTGAAGAAAACGGCAAAGGCGGAGCGGACGGATGCGGGACAGACGCCCCTGGGCCTTGCCGCAGAGGACTTTGAAAACCGGAATCCGGACTTTGCCACAGCCTTTGAGGTCACGGACGGATATGTGCTGGTGAGGGCACTGCCGGTTACGGTGGCCATTTCCGGGCATGCAGAAAGCAGCGTGTACGACGGAAAGGAGCACCGGGCCGCGGGATATGATGCGGCTTTCAGCAGCCCGCTCTATACCTCCGGGGATATGGATTTCCGGGGAACGGCAGAGGCAGTGCGCACCGTCGCCGGCACCACTCCCATGGGCCTGTCTGCAGACCAGTTTGAGAACCGGAACGGGAACTTTGCCGTGCAGTTCCTGCTGGAGAAGGACGGAAGCCAGACCATTGAAAAGGCAGAGGTGGAGGTAACGGTGAAAGGCCGCAGCATTGCTGCGGACTATGATGCGCAGGAACATGTCGCAAAAGGTTACGAGGTGACCTTCAGCAATCCGCTGTATGGAGAGAAGGATTTCCGCTTTACGGGCATTGCGGAGGCGAGGCGTACACATGCAGGGATGACCGCCATGTCCCTGTCTGCGGAACAGTTCACCAACCTGAACGATAACTTTGAAGCGAAATATACGGTAACACCGGGCACGGTGGAGATCAGACCGGTGGATGCGGTTGTAAAGATCGCCGGAACGCAGAGCAGGGTTGCCTATGATGGCCGGACCCACACGGCAAAGGGCTATGAAGTAGTGGAACTGAGCCGTCTGTATTCGGAAGAGGACTTTGCGTTTTCAGGAACCGCATCTGCGGAACGAAGAACGGCAGGAAAGAGCTTCATGGGCCTGACCGCTGAACAGTTTACGAACCGGAACAGGGACTTCCGCCAGGTACGATTCGAGATTACCGATGGTTTCGTGGAGGTAGCCCGGGCAAAGGTGGATATCCTGATCATCGGAAAAAGGGAGGAAGTGCCTTACAACGGGGAAGTTCAGCGGATAGAGGGCATTGATATCGTCTGCGATGATCTGTATCCCCGGGAATCGCTGCAGGTGGAAGGAACGACGGCCGCAGAAGGAAAGGACGCGGGAAATTATCCCATGGGCCTTGCTGCCGATCAGTTCCGGAACACCAATGAGAATTTTGAAACAACGATACGCATCGTGGAAGGTATGCTGGTCATTCAGCCAGCTCCGGTCACTGTGGAGATCCGCGGGCAGGCAGTGGAGGCGGTCTATGACGGAAAAGAACATGAAGCAAAAGGGTATACGACGGGGAAAATCTCAAACCCGCTTTACCGGGAAGCAGATTTTATCCTGAATCAGCCTGCAGAAGCGACAAGGACGAACGCAGGAACGACGGAGATGGGACTGAAGCCGGAGAGCTTTGAAAATCGGAATGCCAATTTTGCGCCGGTAACCTTCCAGGTGCGGGACGGTTATGTGAAAGTGGACAGAAAGCCCGTACAGGTGGAAATCACCGGACGGACTGCAAGCCTGGTGTATACCGGAGAGGAGCAGAGCGTACAGGGCTTTGCCTTCCGGGCAGACACGGCGCTTTATACGGACAAGGATTTTGCATTCACTGGAAATGCGGAGGCAAAGCGCACGGATGCAGGCTATACGGAAATGACGCTTTCTCCGGAACAGTTTACAAACCGCAACGATAACTATGGACCGGTGCGCTTTGCAACCGTCAGCGGCGGCCTGGAGATAAAGCCGGCAGAGGTTTCGGTTACGGTCACCGGAGTCCGGAAAGAGGCAGGATATGACGGAAAGCAGCATATTGCAGAAGGCTTTACGCTGACGCTGGACAGCCCGTTCCTGAAAGCGGAAGATGTGATTTTTACCGGGAAGGCAAGTGCCGGCGGAGTAGATCCGGACACGTATCCTATGGGGCTCACGGAATCACAGTTTTCCGTGAAGAATCCGAACCTTCTGGTACGCTTCAGCATCACGGACGGGCAGATGCAGATTCACCCCGGAACAGTGAAAGTGAAGATCCGCGGCCGCCAGGTCCGGGTGCCCTACAGCGGAATCCTGCAGCGGGCGGAAGGATATGAAATGATTTCAGCGGACAATCCGGCGTACCGCAGGGAAGACTTCCGATACACCGGAGAACCCAGAGCGGAAAGGAAGGATGCGGGATACACCGGCATGGGCCTGAACGCGGAGCTGTTCCGCAATGAAAATGCATTCTTTGAGAAGGTAACCTTTGAAGTGGAGGATGGCGGCATTGAGGTGCTGCCGCTTCCGGTAACCGTACGGGCAGCAGGAAAGAAGGAAAGCGTGCCTTATGACGGAAAGGAACATACCCTTGAGGGCTTTGAGATCATCCGTGTTTCCAGCAGCCTGTATTCCGTGGAGGCGCTGTCCTGCAGGGATACGACGATTTCCCGCACCGATGCGGGAACCACGGCCATGGGACTGAAACCGGAGGACTTTGCCAACGCGGACGAAAACTTCCAAATCACGGTCGTCGTGGAGGATGGAGCACTGACCGTGCTCCCGATGCCGGTAACCGTGGAGGTCTGCGGCAGACAGGCAAGCAGCGTGTACGATGCCCGTCAGCACAGCGTGGAAGGCTATACCGTGAAAGCAGACAATGCCCTTTACCTGGAAGAATATATGGTCTTCACGGGCGAGGCAAAGGCTGCCAGCACAGACGTGGGAAAGGCGGTGATGGGCCTGAAGGAGAGCGCTTTCGCCAACAGGAATCCCAATTTCGGCCCGGTAACCTTTGTCGTGCAGGACGGCTGGCAGGAAATCACGCCGGCGTCCGTACAGATCACGGTGACCGGCAGAAGCGAGAAGGCGGTATATGACGGGAAAGTACATACCGCTTCCGGCTACACGGTAGCGGCGGATCCGCTCTGCCGGGAGAATCAGATCCGGTTCACGGGCGAGGCAGAAGCCAGCAGAAAGGACGCAGGAAAGACGAACATGGGGCTCAGACCGGAACAGTTCAGTTACCAGCCGGATCCCAATCTCCGGGTTTCCTTTACCGTCCTGGACGGAGCGGTGGAAGTGGTTCCTGCCGGCGTGGAGGTGCATATCCGGGGCAGCAGCGGAAGTGAGGTATATGATACCAGGGAGCACCGCATTGCTGGATTTACGGCAGAATGCGAAAGCCCGCTCTTTGATGCCGGTACGCTGGTGCTGGAAGGAAAGGCGGAGGCAGAAGGAACCCTGCCTGGAACGTATGCGATGGGCCTGTCTGCAGACCGGTTTACGTGCACGGACCAGAACCTTGTTCCGGTATTTCTGGTGGAAGACGGCCGTCTGGTGATTAAAAAGGCAACGGCAGTGGTGCATATCCGGGGAGCACGGACGGAAGCGGTCTATGATGCAGAAATGCATGAGGCAAAAGGGTATACGGTCGTGTGTGAGCCCTCCTTCTACAACGAGGCGGACTTTGAATTCACCGGAAAGGCGGAAACAGCGAGGAAACAGCCGGGAACAAGCTTTATGAACCTGCAGAAGTCCCAGTTCACGAACCGAAACGACTGCTTCGATTCCGTTCAGTTCCAGGTGGAAGACGGCGCTGTAACGATCCTGCCTGCGCAGGCAACGGTTCAGATCCGGGGCAGCAGGACGGAATGCGTCTATGATGGAGCGAAGCATGAGAGTGTGGGATATGCGGTGGTGAAGATCAGCAACCCGCTCTACCGGGAAACGGACTTTGTCTTTGAGGGCAGTGCCGGCGCCGCCAGAACGGAAAACGGCTGGACGGCCATGGGTCTTACTCCGGAGATGTTCCGGAACAGCAATCCATGATAATGATGCAAAAACAGGCTTTATATTCCGCTGAACGGTAGTCAAATCGA
>CAMVHE010000092.1 GCA_947167215.1 uncultured Clostridia bacterium | reverse complement strand
CGGGAGGCGGAAGCCAGCCATGAGAAGGGAACGGCCGATGTGACGCTCTGCGGACCCTGGGACGGGGAAGCAGTGCGGAAGTCCGTGGAAGCGGAAGGATATCAATGCCCGGAAGAGAAGCCGGAATCCCGGACCATCCATATCGAAGGGATGATGTGCGAACACTGTGAGGCGGCGGTAAAGAAGGCGCTGGAGAAGCTTCCTTTTGTGGCAGAGGCAGCCGCCAGCCACGAGACAGGGACGGCGGTTGTGAAGCTTTCCGGAGCATGGGATGAAGATGCAGTGCGCGCTGCCGTGGAGGCCGAGGATTACACGTATGCAGGATAACGGACAGGAGCGGAAAATGTACTGTGAAGGCTGCAAAAGACTGTATTCCGGGGGGACACGCTGTCCCAGTTGCCGTCGCCCCGGGAGGGAGCCCCTGCCGGAGGACCTGGTGGTGGTCTGTGACCGCCCGGTCCTGTTTGCCGAAATGCTGTCGGATATCCTGCGCAGCGAGGGCATTGAAAATATGAAGCAGGGCATCCTCGGTGCAGGCCTTTCCAGCATTCTCGGCATGCAGGCGGAGAAGGTCAGCATCCTGGTTCCGTATGCTTTGCTCGAGGAGGCGAAGGAAATTGAGGAGGCTTTCTTTGCAGGAAACTTTCCGGAGGAAGCCGGTAAAACGCAGACGGAAGAATAAAGGGAAAAACCAAAAGATGAGGATTGCAGATGATCCTCATCTTTTTTTGGGTATGAACTTCCGTGGCACTGTCACTCCGGATACTCCAGCCGGTAGATGCTGTATTTGTCCTGTCCCGTCACCCGGGTGCACCCGATGCCGTATTTCGACAGCATTTCGGTATAGTCCACCGAAGAGAACAGGTAGCGGATGTCGAGTTTCTTCAGCGATTCGGGATTCAGAAGAAGCTTGATCTGGTCCGGATAGACCATCTCCACCGCCGTTTCGCCCTCGGTGAGCTGTGCACACTCATTGGCATAACGGTTGGTCAGCTCTTCATACTTCCCGTCCGGGTCCAGGATGGCCCATTTCTCGGGATCGGGATAGAAGTTTGTGGCAGTCAGGCATACAGCGCCGTTTGCCGAGACATAATTCGAAAGCATGAAAAAGGTGCCTACATCGGTGCAGATCCAGCGGCTTTCCGGCTCCGCCTCCGCAAGCTCCGCGACGGCCTTGCTGATCGGGTGATTCGTGACAGGGCCGATGCCCCGCATGACCGGATTGACGGTGGCACCGCCAAAGAGCACGGCAAGAATCAGGGCGGCGCTCAGAAGCTTTTCCCGCTGGAATACGGCAAAGTACAGCGTGCAGAGGACTGCCGCCAGCAGCAGCACGATCAGCACGCTGCCCAGGGAGATGCCGTGAAAAACGAAATTCGACAGATAATCCAGCCGCTGCTGGTTCAGCGTGAGCAGGGAGACCGCTCCGTAGACCGGAGGAAGGAGAAGTTTTGCCCTGCGGCTCAGAAGGTCCGGATGCCGCAGGAGCACATCCATGCCCCAGACCGTAAACAGGACGGCAACCCAGCCGTAGACCTGATTCATGCGGTTGCAGAAGTGCAGCAGGGTGATTTCAGACAGCCACATGGGAAAGCCCATCAGCATGAAGACGCACTGCACCAGCAGGACACCGTACAGCGCTGCGCCGGTAATATAGCTCCGGTCCTGCCGCTTTTTCAGGGCAGGCAGCAGGTAAGGGGAAAGCACCAGGAAGAGGGGGGCGGCATGGATGTAGGTCGCAACCTCACAGTTGTTGAGAAAGGGAACATCCTGATAAGGCAGGAAAAAAGTGATGAGGTCGGTAAACAGGTCTGCAACCCGTCTGTCCCCGCCTCGGGACATGCGCCGCCCGGGATATACGGTGTTGAGCAGCAGGGAAAGATCTTCCCGGGAGAGGAGCACGAAACGCAGGAGGATTGCCAGCGCTGCGGCGGCAGGGAGCGCAATGTACATCCAGTCCCGGCGGGTAAAGCGGATTTTCTCCCGGTCCCGCCAGAGGCACATGGCGAGAAGGACCAGCACCGTATAGCCGCAGGGAACCTGGAAAGAGGGGAAAAGCGACAGCGCGAAGCCCAGCACGGCGATCAGGGAGAGCCCGGATGCGATGCCCCGGGAAAGGGCGTTTTTTGCGGTAAATAACCGGTAGCCGATGCAGAACAGGGCCATGGAATAGAGAATCACCGGCGGCATGTGCGGCATGACCCACCACTGTATTGCCGGGGAAAAGGCAATGAGGAAGGCACCGGTCAGAGCGGCGGAACGCGTTCCGTTTGTAAGAATCAGGCACATTTCCAGCGCTGTCATGAAAAGCAGGATGATCTCGCCGCACCAGTACCAGCTCAGGCCGACTTCATTGCCGAACAGCAGAAAGCCCCAGGCCAGCGGCTTTCCAAGGATCGTCCAGTCCCACACGGGGCTGTAATAGTCGAGAACCATGTTGGTAGGGGAGAGGCTGATCTGCCGGCTGTACAGACGGTAATCATTTGCTGCCTGCGAAAAAAACTTGAGGGTGGTTACACCGTATTCATCCGAGCGAACCCAGCGCAGCTTTCCGAAAAGCCGGCTGTTTTCCCCGGTGATCTGCGTAGGCAGAATTTCGTCATACACGCCAATGGAGGAACCATGCAGCCGCAGGACCAGGCAGGCAAGAAAAATCAGAAGCGCCAGCCACCAGCGGTAGCGGAAGCAGAAGTCCGCTGCCTTTTTCGAAGAATCCGGAAAGCACAGGGCCAGCAGCAGAAGCAGGGACAGGATTCCTGCAGCGGGCAGGACCAGCGAACTGTTCGAAAGAAAAGAATCGATAAAGGCAGTGCAGCCCCAGAGGACGGCAAGGATCAGGGCAGTCTCTATGGCTGCGGGGGCGCTTATCTTTCGTATGTTCATAAAAAACTTTTCTCCTGTTCAAAGCATTTTTGACATGGTTCCGATGGCAGCCCAGGCAGACAGCGCAAGCCAGCCTGCGGTCAGGACGGATGCGGGATGCAGGCGGGCATTTCGCTTTGCGGGAAGCTGATCGAGCCCGTATGCCAGCATATAGCCGAGAAATAGTACCAGGGTGATCACATACCGCCCCTGGGGCTGATAATCCCTGGTGTAGGACTGCCAGAAATGCAGCACCCCGGTGAGGAGCGAGGCAGAAAGCATGGTGACTGCCAGCAGGACATCCCGCCGGGACGGTTTATGCCGCAGAAGCGATGCAGCATACAGCAGCACGCCGGCGGCAAATACGGCATAGCAGAGGCGGTAGTGAATCTTTGGCAGATGGGTGTCCATATACCCGAATACCCCTACAAAGCTTCGCGCAGTCAGACGAAGCCATATGAAATCCTCCCTGCGAAGAAAATCCAGGATGGACATCCCGCTGTCCCGGAAGCACAGGAAATCGAAGAGCCGGTAGCCGAGGCTGCGCATTCTGGCCCGGGAGGCTTCCTCGGATGCCATCCCGAGAAAATCCCCTTCGTGCAGTGCGGCGTTCCGGAGAAAAAACCAGCTGGTCAGCAGAATACAGATCCCGGATATCAGAGCTGCGCGCCGGAAGATAAACGGTCCCTTGCGGGGGATTCCGGGATCGGTAAGAACCGCGGCAATACAGAATGCGGCACCCATCAGCAGCCAGCCATAGATCGTGTAATAGGAGAGCAGGCCGAGGGAAAAGGCGAGCGCAAGAGATACGCAGCTTTTGACCGGCCATCCCGAATCAAACCCTTCTGCCAGATAATACAGCATCATGCTCACTGCACACAGGGAGAGGGAGTCGTTGTTCTGGTACATGCCGAGGAACATCACCTGGGGCAGAAAACAGACAAACGCTGCAAACAGAAGGGAGGAACTACGCTGTGCAAAGAGCCTGTGTCCGAGCCGCAGGCAGAAAAAGCAGCAGAAAGTCACTGACAGCACACTGCACATCCGGGAGGCTGCCAGCAGAATGCGGGGCGAGGAAGTAAAGAAGGATGCCAGTTTCTGAAAGAATGCCCCGATGACTGCACTGAGAAACGGCCGCAGTGCATAGGAAAAACCCCAGCCGTCGCAGCCGTTTAGCGGTACGATTTTCAAAAGCGGGGCATGGGGATTCTCCCAGCGCATGGATATGGTCTCCAGCTCATTGCCGGTGGGAAGCGTCCCGTGGCGGACGATCCATTCGGACAGCAATACTCTGTCAGCCTCATCCGGGCATTGTTTCACTGGCAGCAGCAGAGCTCCCGCCAGGCAGATCGAGAAAACGAGGAGAATCAGCAGCCATTCTGCAGGCTGCACCTGTTTTTTGTTATCTTGCATCATGTTTTCCTAACGGTATTCTTACCTGATAAGAAGGAACATCCCTTTCAAAATTCGGATTGAAATAGGGATCCCCGGCATTCAGCTCCTTTGCCCACCGGGACTGGAAGCGGAGAATTTCATCCAGGAAACGTTTCTGCTTTTCCGGGGTGTTGTCCCTGCCTCGGCTTTTGGATTCATAATGATAGAGCTCGGCGAAGGGCGTCCAGACGATCAGATAGCCGGCCCGGCGGATGCGCATGCATAAATCCGTATCGTTGAAGGCAACCGCCCAATTCTCGTCCAGACCATCTATCTGTGCCCATACATCGCGGCGCAGCAGCAGACATGCTGCCGTGACTGCCGACATGTTCTGCGGATAGAGAAGCCGTCCCATATAGCCCGGTTTTCCCCGATGGGAATACTGGAACAGATGTCCTGCCACGCCGCCCATGCCCACGTGGACACCGGCATGCTGAATGGTATCGTCAGGATAATACAGCATGGCTCCGACGGCACCGACGTCAGGACGCTGGGCGAACATCAGCATTTCCTGAATCCAGTCCGGCGTGATGACTTCCGTATCGTTGTTGAGCAGGAGCAGATAATCCCCGGTGCAGAACTGTGCTCCGAAGTTATTGATGGCAGAATAGTTGAACCGGCCCTTCCAGGTGACGACATGCACATTGCCGTGCTCCTGCTGAATGCGCTCGTAATAGGCAAAAAGCTTCGGGGATGTGCTGTTGTTTTCCACAATGATGATTTCGTAATTGGACCAGGTGGTTTTGCTGAAAATCGAGTCAAGGCAGGTTCGGAGGTTCCTGAGGTGCTCGTAATTCGGAATCAGGATGGATACCTTCGGGCTGCCTGTAATGGCGTAACGGATGCGGTAATACGTCATCCCCGGCTGAAGCTGCTCGACACTCCCATCAAGCCCGAGACGTGCCAGCTGTTTTTCCACTGCCCGGATTCCTGCCTGTATCCCATGAAGCTCGGTACTGGTGTCCTTTGAAACGGACCTGTCGGGGCTTCTCCAATAGTAAAGGATCTCCGGGATATGCGCCACACGCTGCGCCTTCTCTGTCAGCCGCAGCACCATATCGTGGTCCTGCGCGCCGTCGCAGGCCGGATCGAACAGGCCGGCCTCTTTAAGCAGCGTACGCCGGAACACGGTAAAGTGGCAGATGTAATTGAAGGAGCGCAGCGTATCCGGAGCGAAATCCGGCTTGAAATGCGGGTGATATGCAACCTTCAGCGTATCGTGAAAAGTGGATTCGTCTGTATAAATGAAATCCGCTCCGGTATTCCGGATCGTCCGCATGACCTCGTACAGTGCTGCCGGATGCAGCAGATCATCGTGGTCAAGAAGACCGACATAGTCCCCTTCTGCCATTTCAAGGCAGGCATTGGTATTGGCGGAAATTCCGCCGTTTTTTTCCAGTTTCCGGTACCGGATGCGGCTGTCTTTTCCTGCATATTCCTCACAGATACGCTGAACGTCCGCATGCTGTGCATCACTGCCGTCTGCCATGCAGAGCTCCCAGACGGCATAGGTCTGCGCCTGTACCGATTCAATCATCTCCCGCAGAAAACGCTCCGGTGTATTGTAAAGCGGAACGACGATGCTGAAGAGGACGTTTTCCGGAAAACGGTGCGCCTGCTGAAGGGCAAGCTCCCTGCCGGTGAACAGTTCCTCCCCGATGACCGGGTCCGGAACGTCCTTAGCGTATATTCGATGCATTACAGCCTGCCAGGTATGGCGAAGGCCGTATTGCTTCAGGCTGTGAAAGCCCTTTTGCAGAAGTTTTTCTCCGGCATGAGGCAGAAGCAGCCACTTCAGTACGTCCAGAGTGAAGCGGACCGGCCTGGTAATCCTCCAGATGTTGGAGGTGGAGATGGTCTCAAAACTCTCCCGGAGATAACGGTTCTGCGATTCCAGCACTGCTATGCGGTCCTGAAGCTCCCGGAGAGTCTGCTCCTGCTCTTCCAGCAGTTTTTCATAGTGAAGGACAGACTCCGCCTTTTCCTTTACTGCATTTTTCTGCGAAATATCCATGAAAAACTACCGTCCTTTATGTATTCAGTGTGGTTTCCCGCGGAGACCGCTGCGCGAAAGGTTTTCTTCCGGACAGGAATGAACCTGCAGCACCATCCCTCCCGTTTGACAGCGGTCAAGCTTTCCGGGATGATTCCCTTCATGAAAGCCGCGATGCCAGGAGGAAAAGAGAGGATAGTCTGAAAGGGGATGTGGATGCTTCCTGTGCTCTGGCGCTTCGGTCCTTTCCGAAGGGCAGGGAAGACGCAGAGAGAAGCGGAAGTATCCGTGTGATATCAACCCCAGAGGGACATGATGGAATTCGATGAAAATGCGACAGGAGAATGAGGGCTCCATCATGACAAAAATAAGGATGATTGTCAAGTGGCACGGGAATACCGGATTGCGGAAGATTTGCTTCCCGGCATCGAAAGGGAACATGCTGAAAGGCCTGCAGCAGACAGAAAATGCTGCCTGCGGTGCCCGGAAGGCACTGGCGGCAGGCAGCATTTCTTTCAGTGTTTTGGAAAACGGATCAGTATTCAAATTCCCCTTCAAAGACCATGACTGCATTGCCGGTCAGCAGGATGCGGTCGTGGGTATAGTTGACGATGAGGTCCCCGCCCCGGACCTTGACCGTGACATCTGCCCCCTCGTCGCAGAGGCCGAGGGTGACGGCGGCTGCAACCGCGGCACATGCACCGGTGCCGCAGGCAAAGGTTTCCCCGATGCCCCGCTCCCAGACGCGCATGCGCAGCGTGTTCCGGTTGACGACGCGGACAAATTCCGTATTGATGCGTTCGGGGAAGAGCGGATGATGCTCAAACTGCGGACCGATCTCCGCCAGATCCAGGCCGTCGATGCGGGTGCAGAAAACGACGCAGTGAGGGTTCCCGACAGAAAGACAGGTGACTTCATAGGGAGTTCCTGCGACGGTAAGCGGTGCACGGAGGAGCGGGGCATCCGCCAGAGCAGGAAGATCCGCCGGCGCGAAGCTGACAGGACCCATGTCCACCGAGACGGAGGATACTTCCCCGTTCCGCAGGAACAGGCGCAGGCGGTGGATGCCGCTGGCGGTTTCCACCGTCATGAATTCGCTGCGGATATAGCCCTTGTCATAGAGGTACTTGGCCACGCAGCGGATATTGTTTCCGGCCATGCGGCCCTCGCTGCCGTCCCGGTTGAAGGAGCGCATCCGCACATCGGCCTTTTCGGAGTGCTCCATGAGCACGATGCCGTCTCCGCCGATGCCGAAATGCTGCTTGCAGAGGGTGACGCACAGGGATTCCGGGAAAGTGATGCGGCCGTCAAAATTCTCAATGAAGATATAGTCGTTGCCGCAGCTCTGCATTTTGCAGAACCGGTGCTTTTCCTTCCAGGGACGCATGGAGCAGATGTCCACCAGCTCCGTATTGTCCAGCGTATATCCGCTTTCAATGATGGAAGCCAGGGCATCCGCCGTGTCGAGACTGGTCAGGCAGGGAACGGACAGCTGCATGGCCCGCTGGTGCAGGAGGCGGTAATCGCCGACGGTGGTGTCCTTGACAGCGCCGGTGTAGATGATGTAGGCAATCTTCCGGTCCTCCATGAGGCGGTAGATCTCATCATTCTCCGTCAGGTTGGCGACGGAGATGACGTCGATGCCCAGCTGGGAAATGGCATCTGCCGTGCCGCGGGTGGCATAGAGCTGGATGCCGAGGTCAGACAGGCGCTTGGCCAGGGAAAGGATTTCCTGGTAATCGTGTTCATCGACGCTGAGGAGGATGCCGGGACGTTCGCCGGCCCGGTGTGCGGGAACCGCATAGCCTGCGGCGGTGAGGCCCTTGAAGAGGGCTTCCGCCATGGAGCGGCCGACGCCCAGCACTTCGCCCGTGCTCTTCATTTCCGGTCCCAGGATGGAGTTGGCATCCGACAGCTTCTGGAAGGAAAACACGGGGACCTTGACCGCCACATAGGGCGGCGTGCGGTAGAGACCGGTGCCGTAGCCCAGGTCCCGCAGTGGGGCGCCCAGCATGACCCGGGCTGCCAGGTCGGTCATGGGCACATGGGTGACCTTGCTGATGTAGGGCACGGTGCGGGAAGCGCGGGGATTGACCTCAATGACGAACAGCTCGTTGTCGTAGATCAGGTACTGGATGTTGACCAGGCCCTGGGTGCCCAGCGCCAGGGCGAGCTGGGTGGACACGCTGACGATGCGGGAGAGGAAACGGTCATTCAGGTTGTAGGGGGGATAGACGGCAATGGAGTCGCCGCTGTGCACGCCGGCCCGTTCGATGTGCTCCATGATGCCGGGGATCAGCACGTCCTTCCCGTCGGAGATGACGTCCACTTCAAGCTCGATGCCGGGCATGTACTTGTCCACCAGGACGGGGTTTTCAATGCCGCCTGCCAGAATGCGGTGCATGTAGGCTTCGGTTTCCGACCGGCTGCGCACAATGGTCATGTTCTGGCCGCCGATGACATAGGAAGGCCGCAGCAGGACGGGGTAGCCCAGGGACTCGGCCGTGGATACGGCTTCGGAAAGGGTGGTGACGGCGGCGCCGCGGGGCCTGCGGATGCCGAAGCGCTCCAGCAGGGCATCAAAACGGCTGCGGTCTTCCGCCAGGTCAATGCCGTCGGCAGAGGTTCCAAGGATCCGGTAGCCATGGGCATCCAGCGGGTCCGCCAGGTTGATGGCCGTCTGCCCGCCGAAGGCCACCACCACGCCCACGGGCTTTTCCACCTCCAGGATGGAAAGCACGTCCTCGGGGCAGAGGGGCTCAAAGTAGAGGCGGTCCGCGGTGTCGTAGTCGGTGGAGACGGTTTCGGGATTGTTGTTGATGATGACAACGTCGTAGCCCATCTCCCGCAGCGTCCAGACGCAGTGGACGGAGGAATAGTCGAACTCGATGCCCTGGCCGATCCGGATGGGGCCGGAGCCCAGGACGACGATGACGGGCTTGCCGGAACGGACAAAGCTGCGGGATTCGCAGTCCCGGTCCATGGAGCTGTAGAAGTAGGGCGTTTCCGCGGCAAATTCCGCGCCGCAGGTATCGACCATCTTATAGGAGCGGGTAAAGGCGGGCAGGTCCCTGCGGCCGCTCAGGCGGGTGAGGGCCTCATCCGTATAGCCGAGGCGCTTGCCCAGGGCATAATCGGCATCCGACATGCCGGAAGCAATGGTCTGCTCAAAGCGGGCCAGCTTCTGCAGCTTCCACAGGAAGAAAAGGTCAATCCGGGTGACGGCATGGATTTCCTCCGGGGACATGCCGGCTTTGAGTGCTTCGAACACCGTGAAGATGCGCCGGTCATTGGCCTCGGTCAGCCGCTCGGAAAGCGGGGCGCTGCTGAGGGGCGGTGCATTCAGGGTATCCAGCTTGTTTTCCGTGCCGCGGACAGCCTTCATCAGGGCTTCCTCAAAGGTCTGCCCGATGGCCATGACCTCACCGGTGGCCTTCATCTGGGTTCCCAGCTTCCGGCTGGAGCCGGCAAACTTCTCAAAGGGCCATTTCGGGAATTTGCAGACCACATAATCCAGGGTGGGCTCAAAGCAGGCGCAGGTCTTGCCGGTGATGTCGTTGGCGATTTCATCGAGGGTATATCCCAGGGCAATGCGGGTCGTGATCTTGGCAATGGGGTAGCCGGTGGCCTTGGAAGCCAGCGCCGAGGAGCGGGACACCCGGGGATTGACCTCGATGACGGCGTACTCAAAGCTGTCCGGGTTCAGGGCAAACTGGCAGTTGCAGCCGCCCACGATACCCAGGGCTTCAATCATGGCCAGGGAAGCGGAGCGCAGCATCTGGTATTCGGGATCCGCCAGGGTAAGGGCCGGCGCCACCACGATGGAATCGCCGGTGTGGATGCCCACGGGGTCCACGTTCTCCATGGAGCAGACGGCAATGACGTTGCCGATGCTGTCCCGCATGGTTTCAAACTCGATTTCCTTCCATCCGGCAATGCTCTTTTCCACGAGGATCTGGTGGATGGGGGAGAGGTCCAGCCCGGTGCGGGCGATGATGGCCAGCTGGGCGGGATCGTCGGCAATGCCGCCGCCGCTGCCGCCCAGGGTAAAGGCGGGCCGCACGATGACCGGATAGCCGATGGTTTCGGCTGCCGCGGCGGCTTCCTCCTCCGTGCAGGCTATTTCCGAAGGGACGACGGGCTGTCCGATGGCCCGCATGGTTTCCCGGAACTGCTCCCGGTCCTCCGCTTTTTCGATGGCGGCGATGTCCGAGCCCAGGAGCTTGACGCCGAAGCGGGTCAGCACCCCGGCGCGGGAGAGCTGCATGGCCAGGTTCAGGGCGGTCTGTCCGCCCAGTCCGGCCAGCAGGCCGTCCGGCCGCTCCTTCTCAATGATGCGGGTCAGGGTTTCCACGGTCAGGGGCTCCAGGTAAATGGCGTCTGCCAGATGGGTATCGGTCATGATGGTGGCGGGATTCGAGTTGACGAGGACCACCCGGATGCCTTCCTCCTTGAGGATGCGGCAGGCCTGGGCGCCGGCGTAGTCAAACTCCGCCGCCTGCCCGATGACAATGGGCCCGCTGCCGATCATCAGCACCTTGCGAATTGTATTGTCCTTTGGCATCTTATTCCTCCATCATACGGATAAAGCGGTCAAACAGGAAGCCGGTGTCCCGGGGACCGCCGTGGGCTTCGGGATGGAACTGGACGGTGAAGCAGCGGTGGTCCGGGTAGACGATGCCTTCACAGCTGCCGTCATTGGCATTGATGTGGCTGATCCGTCCCACCCCGCGCAGGCTCTCGGAGACCACGGCATAGCCGTGGTTCTGGCTGGTGATGTAGGTCCTGCCGGTGGCAAGGTCCCGTACCGGCTGGTTGGCGCCGCGGTGCCCGTATTTGAGCTTCATGGTCTGCCCGCCCATGGCCAGGGCGGTGAGCTGGTGGCCCAGGCAGATGCCGAAGACCGGGAGCCGGTTCATGAGTTTGCGGATCTCCGCAATGCAGGCCGTGTTTTCCGCGGGGTCCCGGGGCCGTTGGAGAGCATGATGCCGTCCGGGTCGGCGGCAAGGATGCGTTCGGCCGGGGTGTCCTGGGGGACCACCGTGACCTCGCAGCCCCGGCGGCAGAGCTCCCGGATGATGTTTGCCTTGGCGCCGTAGTCAATGAGCGTCACGGCAAAGCGCTTTGCGCCTTCCGCGGGCACCACCCGGGGCGTTTTGCAGGAAACCAGGGAAACCACATCCCGCACCGCATAGCCCGCAAGGGCTGTGGGATCTGCCGGCCGGGTGAGGGTGATGGTGGCGTTCATGACGCCTTCTTCCCGGATGCAGCGGGTGAGCTCCCGGGTGTCGACGCCGCAGATGCCGGGGATGTTCTGCTCCTTCAGGTAGGCGTCAAGGGCGCCTTCGGAGCGGAAATTGGACGGCAGGTCGCAGAGCTCCCGCACCACGTACCCGCGCACGAAGGGGCGCCCTTCAAAATCCTGCGGGATGACCCCGATGTTTCCGATCATGGGAAAGGTCTGGATCACGATCTGCCCCGCATAGCTGGGGTCGGTCAGGGTTTCGAGGTACCCGGTCATGCCGGTGGTGAAGACCAGCTCGCCGATGCTGTCCCGGGCGGCGCCGATGGACGGCCCTTCAAAGACCCTGCCGTTGGAAAGTGTCAGATAAGCCATGTCAATCCTCACAGAGCGTTGCAGCCATGACGGCCTTGATGGTATGCATGCGGTTCTCCGCCTCGTCAAAGACGATGGAGCGGTCGCTTTCAAAGACCCCGTCCGTGACCTCCATGGCGGTCAGACCGAAGCGCTCGTGCATCTCCCGGCCGATTTCCGTTCCCAGATCATGGAAGGAGGGGAGGCAGTGCATGAACAGCGCGCGGGGGGCCAGGTCCATGAGCTTTTCATTGACCTGATAGGGAAGCAGCGCATGGATGCGCTCCTCCCACACTTCCGCCGGCTCGCCCATGGAGACCCAGACGTCGGTATAGAAGATGTCGGCATCCGCCACGGCCTTTTCGGGATCGGTTTCAAATGTCAGGGTGGCGCCGGTTTCCGCGGCAATGGCCCGGCACTTTTCGATGAGCGCCGCATCCGGGAAGTATTCCTTCGGGGCGCAGGCGGTGAAGTGCATGCCGAGCTTGGCGCAGCCGACCATGAGGGAATTGCCCATGTTGTAGCGGGCATCGCCGAAGTAGACCAGCTTCTTCCCGGCGCAGGAGCCCAGATGCTCCCGGATGGTCAGCATGTCCGCCAGGATCTGGGTGGGATGGAATTCATTGGTGAGGCCGTTCCAGACCGGAACGCCGGCATACCGGGCCAGCGCTTCCACGATCTGCTGGCCGAAGCCGCGGTATTCAATGCCGTCATACATGCGGCCGAGGACCCGGGCGGTGTCGGCAATGCTCTCCTTCTTCCCCATCTGGGAGGACTTGGGGTCCAGGTAGGTGGGATGCATGCTGAGGTCTGCGGCAGCCACCTCAAAGGCACAGCGGGTCCGGGTGCTGGTCTTTTCAAACACCAGGGCAATGTTCTTCCCTTCGCAGAGGCGGTGGGGGAGGCGGTTCTTCTTCTTTGCCTTCAGGTCGGCCGCCAGATCCAGCAGGGCGCGGATCTCATCGGGGGAATAGTCGAGGAGGGTCAGAAAGCTTCTTCCATACATGCCGTACATGGGCGTTTCTCCTTTCTTTACAGGACCTTTGCCAGGAAGTTCCGGAGCCGGTCCGTCTTCGGCGCGCCGAAGATCTCCGCCGGCGTGCCGTCTTCCATAATGTCCCCGTCCGCCAGGAACAGAACGCGGCTTGCCACTTCCCGAGCAAAGCCCATTTCATGGGTGACGACCACCATGGTCATGCCCACGGCAGCCAGTTTTTTCATGACATCCAGCACCTCGCCCACCATCTCGGGGTCGAGGGCGCTGGTGGGTTCGTCAAAGAGCATGACATCCGGCTCCATGGCCAGGGCGCGGACAATGGCCACGCGCTGCTTCTGCCCGCCGGACAGCTGGGAAGGCCAGGCGCCGGCCCGGTCCGCCAGGCCCACGCGGCCCAGCAGCTCCAGGGCGCGCTTTTCCGCGGACTCCCGGGACTCCTTCTTGAGCATCATGGGGGCGCAGGTCAGGTTGTCGAGGACCGTCATGTGGGGGAACAGGTTGAACTGCTGGAAGACCATGCCCATCTTCTGGCGGTGCAGATTGAGGTCTGTCTTGCGGTCCGTCAGGTCCGCGCCCTCAAAGATGATGCGGCCGCTGGTGGGCTTTTCCAGCATGTTGAGGCAGCGCAGGAAGGTGGACTTCCCGGCACCGCTGGGGCCGATGACGCAGATGACTTCGCCCTTGTCGATCTCGCAGGAGACGTCCTTGAGCACGTGATGCTCGCCGAAGTATTTATTCAGTTGCGTTA